>CAYZOE010000007.1:0-76309 GCA_964479805.1 uncultured Pseudoalteromonas sp.
CTAAACCTGCCATTTATAGGCTACCGATTTGAATTAGAAGACTTCAAGGCGAAGGCTTTATTTTTGAAAATTTGCGCTATGAATTGTAAGTAGTCGCTCTATTTATTTAACTCTTTTGTTATCTTATCTCTTTCTTGTTTACTACACGAAATTTTGTCTGTAGTGTAGATTTGTGGTTCCTAATTTGACTACACTCGTAAATTAATGCTTTATTCGTATTTTAGGGTTTTTACATAAAGGACTTGTTTAATTGGTCGATAAGTTAATGTAAATAATAGAAATATTTAGTTAGCGTTTTTATGCTTAAACTGCTAGCAAAGTAGCTGTTTACAATTCTTTAAGCTTTGTAGCTTGATAAGCTAAAATCAACTTAACAATAACCAAAGGTTATGGTGAAATATCCTGGTCGTATTTTAGTCAACAATAATAAACCGTAGTGTGGAAAGACTTATGTCATTGTTTCGTTTTGATGAGGGTGATGGATATGTGTACTTATTGTCACACCCTATCGAGTCAGGGTTTCCTGCTAGCGCTTCACAACTCTTAGAGTTGATAGAACAGTCAAGTTATGCTGATTTTGAAGTGATACATGCCAATATTGGTAAGCTGTTTTCATCAGGTGATGACTACGGTAAAGATTCATTGGTGGTTGCAAAAGCGATTGATGCTTCAATAATGATTAAAGTAGACGAAGCAAACATGATGGCGAATGCGCAAGTTACAACTGCTTGCGGCGGTAAAATGATATCTTTGGACGATGCGACAGCTGCGCTACAAAAGGCGGGCGTTGTAAAGGGTGTGAATCGTGATGCACTCGAACAATGTTTAGGCCAACAGTTCGAAAATCCTCCAGGCGCACAATACAGCGCAATTGTTGCTCATGGCCAACGTGCAAAAGATGGTACAGATGCTAGATTTGTGCGCTTGTGTATGACGGCACAAGACAGAGTTTTAAGTCCGCAAGAGAAGGAGGGCGGTAAAGTAGATATGCGCGACTTAGGTGCAATAATTACCGTAAAACCAGGCAGCCCCCTTATGAAACGTATTCCAGCTACTGAAGGCTCACAAGGCTATTCTGTTTTTGGTGATATTCTTGAAGCTAAGCCTGGGAATAATTTTGCTATTGAGGTTCTTGAAGGTACTAAAATTTCAGATACAGACCCAAACCTTTTGATTGCAGATGCTAAAGGTGTGCCTGTTGCTTTGCCAAGAGGAATGCGGGTCGATGATGTTTTATGCTACAACGACGTTGATGTTACTACGGGCCATATAGAATTTGATGGCTCGGTTATCATAAGTGGTGACGTCAAAGATGGCATGAAAGTGAAAGCGACGGGCGATATAACCGTACTAGGCTTTGTTGAATCAGCTGATTTAAAAAGCGAAAATGCCATTACCATTGCTCAAGGGGCGGTTGGTAGAAAAGTAACAGAAGAGTTAGATTTTTCTTGTTTTATCAAAGCAAAAAGAAGCATTTCAATCGGATATGCTCAATATGTTCATATTGAGACTGAGCAAGACTTACTAATCGAAAAGCAGGCTTTGCATTGTAATTTATCTTCTAGAAGACTTATCCGAATAGGTAAGGGCGATACGCCTCGAGGAAAATTAATTGGTGGTAAGGTTTTAAATGCATTGCGTATTGAGACTGGAGAATTAGGTGCTCCTTCAGGAACTAAAACACATATTGCTATCGCGCAATCGTTTCATGATTTAAAAGATAAACAAACCGAATTCAAATTATTTGAAAAACGCCTAGCAGATAAGGCCGTTGCATTAACAAGAGCCAAAATGAAAGCTTCAAAAGCGCCTGACACGCCGCAAAGAGCGGTCTATTTAAATAAACTTTTGGCTAATGAAAAACAGTTAAATGCACATTATCAACGAAATAAGCGTAATTTAAAGTTAGTTCAACAAAAACTTAGACGCTTGTTGATGAGCAGTCGAGTTAAAGTCAATGAGTTAATGCACCCAGGCATTGAGGTGACAATTGCAAGAGATTCAAAACAATTTACGCGTATTTACCCACCGAATTTAGTTAAATTAGACGAAGGTAAAATTACTCAACAGTTTTTGTCTTAAAATTTTAAATTAAATCTCACTACTCATTTAAAGGCTCCAGTGTCTTGGGGCCCTCACATTTTTAGTTTCTAAAAATAATTTCATCTTTAAAACTTTAAATAAATCAGCGCTCTGAAGCTAACTCTGATATTTACACCAAATATCTATGCTGTATTTTTTCGCACATCTGAAATTTGTTCATTTATGAATCTTTGACTAAATTGAATGTTAGGTGTTGACACCGGTGTCAGCTTTGTGGCTCAATAATATGACACCGGTGTCAGGTTGAGGTGAGAGACAGCCTGATAGCGTACCTTTGAACGGGTAAATCTAAAGATGCTCGGTACATTTAGAGTGGAGTCTTTAATTGTACTGAGCCTTTTATCCTCTTAAATTTTGAGTAGAGTAGAATTTTATGTTACATCCTCGTATCCAAGCCGTCACAGAGCGTGTTATCGAACGCAGCAAAGCAACACGCCAAGCCTATTTAGCACGCATCGAAGAAGCAAAAAAACAAACACGTGTGCGCGCTGGCTTAGGATGTGGCAACCTAGCTCACGTTATGGCTGCATGTTCAAGCTCAGATAAAGATCGCCTTAAAGCTGACGAGCAACCTAATTTAGCCATCATCAATTCATACAACGACATGCTTTCAGCGCATGTGCCTTACATCGAGTATCCAGCTTTAATTAAAAAGATTGCTGAAAAATATGATGCCACAGCGCAAGTTGCTGGTGGCGTACCTGCTATGTGTGACGGTGTGACTCAAGGCCGTGATGGCATGGAATTATCTTTGTTTTCACGTGATGTGATTGCAATGTCAACAGCCGTTGCACTTTCACATGATGTTTTCGATGGTGTTTTTTGCTTAGGTGTGTGTGACAAAATCGTACCGGGACTATTAATTGGTTCGCTTTCATTCGGTCATTTACCTATTTTCTTCTTACCAGCAGGCCCGATGCAATCTGGTATTCCAAATAAAGAAAAAGCACGTGTACGTCAAAAGTTCGCACAGGGCTTAGTTTCTCGTGAAGAGTTACTAGAGGCTGAGAGTGCGTCATACCATAGTGCGGGTACTTGTACTTTCTACGGCACTGCAAACTCAAACCAGATGCTAATGGAGATCATGGGTCTTCACCTTCCTGGTAGCTCTTTCATCAACCCTTACACTGAATTACGTGATGGCCTTACGGGCAGTGCGGTTGAGCTAATGCTTAAGCAACTTATCGAAAGCAAAGATGCAAACCCAATTGGTGAAGTTGTTAGCGAAAAAACCGTGATAAATGGCCTAGTAGGTTTGCTTGCAACAGGTGGCTCAACAAACCATGCTATTCACTTAGTTGCTATGGCGAAAGCGGCAGGTGTTCAAATCACCTGGAAAGACATGGCAGAGCTTTCTGAAGTTGTGCCTCTACTAACACGTATTTATCCAAATGGTTCTGCGGATGTTAACCACTTCCAAGCTGCGGGTGGAATGGGCTTCTTGATGCGTGAACTACGTGATGGTGGCTTCTTACACAATGATGTGAAAACCATTATTGGTGAAGGCCTAGATGCTTATACCCAAGAGCCTATGTTAGATGTTGATGACAATTTAATTATGTCTAGCAACACAGGTCCAAGCAAAGTGAAGTGGGTGCCTTGTCCTGAAAACTCATTAGATGAAGAAGTACTTCGCCCTGTGAGCAACCCATTCAATAAGCAAGGTGGTCTTCAGCTACTAACTGGCAACATTGGTAAAGCGGTTATCAAGGTATCTGCGGTTCAAGAGCAACACCAAACGGTGTCAGCACCTGCAAAAGTCTTTAGCTCACAAGCTGCGCTGCAAGATGCGTTCGCTGCAGGTGAATTATACACAGACTTTATTGCTGTGATTAAAGAGCAAGGTCCTAAGGCTAAGGGCATGCCAGAACTTCACAAATTAACGCCTGTGATGGCAACGCTTCAGGATCAAGGTTACAAAGTGGCGATTGTGACTGACGGCCGTATGTCAGGTGCGTCAGGTAAAGTACCTGCAGCAATCCACTTAGCACCAGAAGCAGTTGAAGGCGGGATCATCGCTAAAATTCATGATGGTGACTTGATCACACTAGACGCACCAAATGGCGACTTAATTCTCCATGTATCAGATGAAGAGTTAGCAAAGCGTGAGCATGTGATCAGCCATACAGAGCCAACTTATGGAACAGGTCGTGAGCTATTCGCAGGATTCAGAAATATCGTAAGCAGTGCAGACCTAGGCGCGAGTGCCTTTGGACTAGAAGAATAAAAGCATTGGGAATGAGGAACAAGATGAGCATTGAAAACATTTTAACATCAGCACCAGTTGTACCAGTGGTGGTGATTGAAAACTTAGAAGACGCTGTACCGTTAGCAAAAGCGTTATATAACGGTGGTCTAAAAGCACTAGAAATTACCCTTCGCACACCTGTTGCGGCAGAAGCAGTAAAGCTAATGAAAGAAGCAGTACCAGATGCCTACGTCGGCACAGGTACTGTGATTGATAAAGAAACATTTGAAGCATCAGTTGCTGCAGGCGCTGACTTCATGGTGAGCCCAGGCGTAAATGATGAACTTTTAACACTCGCTAAAGAAACTGATATTCCGTTTTTACCGGGTGCAGCAACACCAAGTGAAGTGATGAATTTAGCGTCACATGGTTTTAAGTTTTTAAAATTCTTCCCAGCGGAAGCTGCAGGTGGCGCACCAATGCTTAAGTCAATTGGTGGTCCATTACCACAAGTTAAATTCTGCCCAACGGGTGGTATTAGCTTAGCAACAGCGCCTAAGTACCTAGCTTTAAATAACGTCATGTGCGTTGGTGGTACTTGGATGTTAGATAAAGAACTTATCGCAAACAAAGATTGGCAGGCGATCGAAGCGCTTGCGAAACAAGCAAGTGAAGTAAAATAGTCGAGGAACTGAAAATGATTAATATCGCAATTAATGGTTATGGCCGCATCGGTCGCAATGTTTTACGAGCGCTTTACGAGTCTGGTCAAAACGAACAAATTAAAATAGTAGCTATCAACGACCTAGCACCTGCAAACGTGAACGCACACCTAACTCAGTTTGATTCAGTACATGGTCGTTTCAACCAAGAAGTTGTGCTAGCTGAAAACACATTAGTGATTGGACATGACGAAATCAGCCTTACGCAAGAACGTGATCCTACGAACCTACCTTGGAAAGCGCTTAACGTTGATATCGTATTAGAATGTACCGGTATCTTCACTTCACGTGATGCGGCAGCTAAGCACATTGAGGCGGGCGCGAAAAAAGTAATCGTTTCGGCGCCAGGTACTGATCTTGATGCAACAGTTGTTCACGGTGTGAACTCTGAAGTTATAAATGCATCAAGCAACATTATTTCAAACGCATCATGCACAACCAACTGTCTTGCACCAGTTGCTAAAGCGCTAAATGATGCAATTGGTATTGAACAGGGTAGCATGACAACTATTCACGCTTACACAAACGACCAAGTTCTAACTGATGTTTATCACCCAGATTTATATCGTGCGCGTAGTGCAACTCAGTCTATGATCCCAACTAAAACAGGTGCTGCTAAAGCAGTTGGTTTAGTATTACCTGAGCTTGCAGGCAAGTTAGACGGTATGGCGGTTCGTGTACCAACTGTAAATGTGTCTTTAGTTGACTTAACATTCATTGCTGCTCGCGAGACGACTGCTGAAGAAGTAAACGCAGCGGTTAAAGCGGCTGCAACTGAGGGGGCGATGGCTGAAGTACTTGAGTACAATGAGTTGCCACTTGTTTCAATTGACTTCAATCACAACCCAGCGTCATCAGTATTTGATTCAACACAAACTAAAGTGGATGGCAAGCTTGTTAAAGTTATGGCTTGGTATGACAACGAATGGGGCTTTTCTAACCGTATGATCGACCAAGTAAAAGCACTAGGCCAATACCTATAAGTTAAAGTTAAATTGGCAATGAAAAACCGCTTCAGTAAGCGGTTTTTTTATGTCTTATGAAATCTGTCTTGGTATTCATAAATTCAATTATTAATTGGCTATGCTTCGTCTTCTTCTAATTCTACTTCGGGCAGGGGCCAGCCACCCAATGCTTGCCATTTATTCACGATAAAGCAATATAACTCAGCTGTGCGTTCGGTGTCGTAAAGGGCTGAATGTGCTTGGCTATTATCAAATTCAATACCTGCTGTGCGACACGCTTTTGCAAGCACAGTTTGGCCTAGTGCAAGACCTGCCAAAGAGGTGGTATCAAAGCTTACAAATGGATGAAAAGGGGTGCGCTTAATATTGTTACGCTCTATAGCTGCATTTAAAAAGCCATGATCAAACGCGGCATTATGTGCAACAACCACTGAACGAGAACAACCCGCAGCTTTTTGAGCCTTTCTGACCATTTTACAGATTTCTTTGATCACAACATCTTCATCTTTAGCACCACGTAACTCTGAAAATGGGTCGATACCGTTAAATTCAATGGCTGACTGTTCAATGTTAGCACCCTCGAAAGGCTTTACGTGAAAGTGCAGGGTTTGATCTAAACTTAAAACACCTTCATCATCCATTTTTAATGTTGTGGCAGCGATTTCTAATAGCGCATCTGTGTCTTTGTTAAAGCCTGCTGTTTCTACGTCGATAACAACAGGAAAGAAACCACGAAAGCGTTGGGAAAATAAAGTTTGCTCTTGATCTGCCATAATGCACTTATGTTATGAATTTAAGAGGCGTATTATACTGTTTAGATAGATTTTTGCGACCCAAAATATATGTAAATCACTTAGCTATACTGGGTAATTGAGTTTGCGGCATATTTCTTGCTTTTCAGTTATGGAGAGCATCAAAGCGGCATTATTTTGTCAGTACGGAGAACGTTGTGAAGTACAAAGCATATTTATTTGGTTTAGGACTAATATTTGCAAATATTGGGTTTGCAGATGCCGCTATGCGTCAGTACAGCGCCAATACAGACAGTTCAAATTGGGATGTAAATAAAACCAAACGCCTTTCTTGTGCTTTACATCATGAGATCCCATATTATGGTGAAGCTATTTTTAATACAGTTGCGAGTAAAAATAAGGACCTGACTTTTAATCTCGACATGATTGTCCGCCCTGAAACCTATGATTTTGCAGGCTTACAGTCTGTGCCGCCACAATGGCGTGCAGGAGTACCCATTCGCGATATAAGTAAAATGCAATTGTTAAAAAAGTTTGATGGTGAATTAGATAATGATGTTTCTTGGGAAATGCTTACAGAGCTTGAGAAAGGCTTTCATCCAACATTCTACTACAAAGACTGGCAAAACAGTTCAGACCGCGTTTCTGTCGCGCTCTCTTCTGTAAACTTCAAACAAGCTTATTGGGCGTTTTTACAATGCCGCGATAATTTGCTTCCGTACAGTTTTGAAGACATTGCCTTTACGGTAATGAACTATAAAAAGAACTCTAGTGACTTAACTAAGTCATCTCGTAAACGCCTTGAAATGATCGGAGAGTACCTTAAAAACGACGACAGTATTGAATCTATATTTATATCAGCTTACACAGACAGTTATGGTGGTCGATGGGTAAATATGGAGCTTTCGAAAAAGCGCGCTGCAGCGATAAAAGAGTATATGGAGAATATGGGCGTACCAGACAATAAAATTCGAACAGAAGGGTTTGGCGAGAAGCGTCATGTACAACCTAATGACAATGCCATAGGACGTGGTAAAAACCGTCGAGTGGTTATTCAGATAGCAAAACCTTAGCTTTCAGTATAAACATAGAACAAAGGCGACCTAGGTCGCCTTTTCTGTTTTAGCAGCTAAATCTTATTACGTATTAGATCCCTTACAACAAATCGGTTAGGATGAATAGCCTCATTGACTCTTAAACTGTAAGGACTAGGTTCGTTACATAGTTTGGCAATCAAGTGCTCAGTTGCTAACGGTGCGCTGCACAAGCCTCTCGCCCCAAAACCTGTAACGACATGCAGCCCTGCATAAGGAACTTGTTCAACAGAAAATTCGTACTGCTTGCCTTTTCTTAAGTTCGCATAGGCTTGACATACATCAGCCTTCTCAGGTACTTGTCCGAGCATGGGTAAGTGATCGTTGAAACAACATCTGACAGCTGCTTTTGCTGAAGTTATTTCACCAAGGCTTTGAGCAAAGTCACTCTGTTCGTAGAATTTCATTAATTGTGCTTTATTGGTGACATTATCTTCGTCTTTCAATTCACGACTTTTGGTATGTTTATCAAAGGTCGCCCCCATACAATGATGGGCATCATAACTTGGCGTAAAATAACCTTTATGACATAGAACAGTTTTTAATTTAATAGAAACTTCACTAGATTTAATATGTGAGACTTGGCCTCTTACACCGTGTAAGCCGATGTCTTTTGTTTGTTCGAACTTATCACTGTGCTCACCTGCGCAGACAAATACATCAGAGAATGGACCAAATCGGTTGTCTTTAGTAACTAAATACCAGTCGTCATCACTTTGCTCTAAAGTTTGAACATCTGTATTAAAATATGTTTGCACGTTTTGCAATAGATTGGCCGCGTTAAACACAGCATGGGTTAACTGTGCAGGGTTTACCCAGCCTGCTTTAGGAAAAAACAGACCAGAGTAGGGCAGTTCAACACCAGCAAGCACACTCGCTTCAGATGCATCTACTGGATAAATCAGTGCGTCAGGCCAAACCGCTTTTTCTTTTAACTTTTTATGTTGCAGCGCTTTGCTGTCATTCACCGCTTGGAGTAAAACGCCACACCAATCATAGTCATATTCAAAACCTTGCTCGGCGATATCTTTGTATAACCTTAATGCGTATAAATAGCTATGGGCATAGAATTCACTTGAGGGACTATTTTCAGATTGTAGATTCGGGTAAACCGCACCTTGTCGATTATGCGATGCGCCTTTGGCAAGCGCATCATCTTGGCAGAATAATGAAGCGTTAATACCACGTTTTGCTAAGTGGTATAGTAAAAAGCTAGACCCAACGCCTCCGCCAATGACGGCAACTTTATTTAGTGGCCTTTTGTTTAAGTTGTAAAACTCGGGTGTATTGTGTGTGCTGTTAGCGATATTTAACTGACCAACAACCATCTCACGTTTGCGACCAAAGCCTTTTACTTTTTTACATTCGAACCCAGCTTCTTGTAAGCCGCGACGTACAAAACCTGCAGCAGTAAATGTCGCGAATGTTGCATTGTCTCGGCTTAGATTCGCCATGGCATTGAACAACGGTTGTGTCCACATATCTGGGTTTTTGCTTGGTGCAAAGCCATCTAGGTACCAAGCGTCCACAATACCTTCTTGGGTGAAATTCATTTTAGGTAAAGTGCCGTGCACATCACCAAACCATAAATCAAGGACTACACGACCATTGTCGAACTCAAGGCGGTGGCAACCCTCAAGTGCGATCGGGTAGTGCTTACAAAGCTGCTCTGATAAAGATGTGAGGCTTGGCCAAGCTGCTAACGCTTTTGCAAGTTCCGACTGTTTTATTGGAAACTTTTCAAAAGAAATAAAATGTAATTTCGCTTTGTTACCTTCGATTTGACGCCATTGCTGCCAAGTATTTAAAAAGTTAAGGCCAGTACCAAAGCCAGTTTCTGCGATCACAAAGTGTTTTTGGTCGTGTGAGGTTAAACGTGCTGAAATGTTGTTATTCTCGTAGAAAACATAGTGAGATTCAGCAAGACCATCATCGTTCGAGAAATAAACATCATCGAAGTCGTCGGCAACCGGTGTGCCTGATTCATTAAAGTGAATTTGTGCGTTTTTGATCATGATTAATGCAATTAGGATCGAATTAATGCAGTATTCTACGTGTTTTAATTGTTTTCGTCCGTTGAAATTTAGTAAAAAACAATTCAGAGTACGTGTGTAAGCTGGAAAGCTGACCACTTGAGGTCACAATTCAAAGTAGAATACACAGAATTTAGAAATAAAATTAAGGGAATCACCCATGAGAAGAGCCGTTATTACAGGTATCGGTATTGTATCGAGCATCGGCAACGACAAGAACGAAGTATTAGAGTCTTTAAAAGCGGGTAAAAGTGGCATCGTTTTCAATCAAGAATTCGCTGACTATAATCTTCGTAGTAATGTTTCAGGTAACATCGACATCGATGTTAAAGCACACGTAGACCGTAAAGCACACCGCTTCATGGGCGATGCTGCTGCATTCTCTTATATTTCAATGGCACAAGCGATTGAAGATTCAGGTCTATCTGAAGAGCAGGTGTCTAACGAGCGCACTGGCTTAATTGTTGGTTCAGGTGGTGGTTCTTCTAAATACCAAGTAGAAGCGGCTGATATTCTTCGTGAAAAGGGTGTTAAGCGTGTAGGTCCTTACATGGTTCCTCGTACTATGGCATCAACAGCGTCAGCGTGTCTTGCAACGCCTTTCAAAATTAAAGGCGTTAACTATTCAATCAGCTCTGCATGTGCAACATCAGCGCACTGTATCGGTAATGCGGTAGAGCAAATTCAACTTGGTAAGCAAGACGTTATCTTTGCAGGTGGTGGTGAAGAACTTCACTGGACACTGGCAATGGAATTCGACGCGATGGGCGCGCTTTCAACAAAATACAATGAAACACCTGAAAAAGCTTCTCGTACGTATGATGCAAACCGAGACGGTTTTGTAATCTCTGGTGGTGGCGGTATCGTTGTTGTTGAAGAACTAGAGCACGCACTTGCTCGTGGCGCACACATCTACGCTGAAATCGTAGGTTACGGTGCAACTTCTGATGGTTACGACATGGTTGCACCATCTGGTGAAGGCGCGGTTCGTTGTATGAAACAAGCAATGGCTGACGTTGAAGGTGACATCGATTACTTAAACACACACGGTACTTCTACACCAGTAGGTGACGTCAAAGAGCTAGGTGCAATTCAAGAGCTATTCGGTGAGAAATCTCCTGCTATTAGTGCAACTAAAGCAATGACTGGTCACGCCCTTGGTGCTGCTGGTGTTCACGAAGCTATCTTCTCACTACTTATGCTTGAAAATAATTTCGTAGCACCTTCAATCAACGTTGAAGAGCTAGACGAGCAAGCGAAAGGCTTAGACATTGTAACTGAGCGTCGTGACGTTGAGCTAAATACGGTAATGTCTAACAGCTTTGGCTTCGGCGGTACAAACGCAACATTAGTAATGCAAAAGTACAAAGGCTAATACTTAACAAAATTAAGTGTTACCAAGGATACAGCCCAGTCAATTGACTGGGCTTTTTTATGGGTGATGTTTTTGTGAGTTTTAGATACAAAAAAGCCCGCAAGATAGCGGGCTTTTCACGTGTAATTGTTAATTACATGACACGCATGCCAGGCTCTGAGCCTTCATCTGGGTTCAGAATATAAATTTCTTTACCACCAGGCCCCGCTGCCAGTACCATGCCTTCTGACATACCGAAACGCATTTTACGTGGCTTAAGGTTAGCGACCATAACAGTTAGTTTGCCTTCGATATCTTCCGGTGCGTAAGCTGACTTAATACCCGCAAATACTTGGCGCGTTTCACCGCCTAAGTCTAACGTGAGTTTAAGCAGCTTTTCAGCGCCTTCTACATGTTCAGCTTTAGAGATTTTCGCAACACGTAAATCAACTTTAGCGAAGTCGTTAAACTCGATTTCATCTGCAATAGGCTCTTTCGCAAGCGGGCTATTAGGGTCAATCTTTGGTTTATTCGCCGCTTCTAAGCTTTCTTTTGACTCTTCTACCATTTTGTTAACTTTATCCATTTCAACACGTTGCATCAGTGCTTTGAATTTGCTGATCTCATGACCAACTAATGGCGTTTGAGCATTTTCCCAAGTTAATTCTGTATTTAGGAAAGACTCAACGTTTGCAGCCATTACAGGAAGTACTGGCTTCAAGTAAGTCAGTAGCACTTTGAATAAGTTCAAACCAAGAGAGCATACTTGGTGTGCTTGTTCTTGTGTGTCTTCGTTCTTGATCAGTACCCAAGGTGCTTGTGCATCGATGAACTGGTTTGCTTTGTCAGCAAGAGTCATGATCTCACGGATCGCTCGGCTATATTCACGGTTTTCATAATGCTCAGCAATGGTGTCTGACGCATTTTGGAACTCAGCTAATAGCTCAGGCTCCATGATCACATCACTTAACTTGCCGTCAAACTTCTTAGTGATGAAACCCGCACAACGAGACGCGATGTTTACAACTTTACCAACTAAGTCAGAGTTCACACGTTGTGCAAAGTCTTCTAAGTTTAAATCTAAGTCAGTAATGCCACTGTTTAGTTTAGCAGCGAAGTAATAACGTAAATATTCAGGGTTTAAGTGGTCTAAATAAGTACGCGCCTTAATGAAGGTGCCTTTAGATTTAGACATTTTTGCACCGTTTACGGTTACAAAGCCATGTGCGAATACATTAGTTGGCTTGCGGAAGTTCGCACCATCTAGCATTGCAGGCCAGAACAGGCTGTGGAAGTAAATGATGTCTTTACCGATGAAGTGATAAAGCTCTGCATCAGAACCTTCGCCCCAGAATGCATCAAAATCTAAGCCTGATTTGTCACATAGGTTTTTGAAGCTAGCCATGTAACCAATTGGTGCATCTAGCCATACGTAGAAGTATTTACCCGGTGCACCTGGAATTTCAAAACCAAAGTAAGGGGCATCACGGCTGATATCCCATTGCTGTAGACCTTCAGCAAACCATTCTTCAAGCTTGTTTGCCATTTCAGCTTGCAGGCTACCAGAGTGTAGCCACTCTTTTAGCATGCTCTCAAACGCAGGCAGATCAAAGAAGTAGTGCTCAGAATCTTTTAACACAGGGATCGCACCTGACATCGCTGAGCGAGGGTCTTTAAGCTCAGTTGGGCTATATGTTGCGCCACAAGCATCACAGCTGTCACCGTTTTGATCATCTGCGCCGCACGTAGGGCAAGTACCCGTTACAAAGCGGTCCGGTAAGAAAATTTCTTTTTCTGGGTCAAATAGCTGAGAAATAGTACGCTTCTTTATATGACCTTTATCGTTTAAACGATTGTAAATTAAAGCACTTAGTTCTTTGTTCTCGTCGCTGTGTGTACTGTGATAGTTATCAAACTCAATGCTGAAATCTGCGAAGTCACGTTGACGCTCAATGCTCACGTTTTTCACCATTTCTTCGGGTGTTATTCCCTGTTTTTGTGCATTAAGCATAATAGGTGTGCCATGCGCGTCATCAGCACAGACGTAATAAGTTTCATGACCACGTAATTTTTGAAAACGTGACCAAATGTCAGTTTGAATGTACTCAAGCATATGACCAAGATGAGTTGGACCATTGGCATACGGTAAAGCACTTGTGATGAGAATTTTTCTCTTGCTCATAAACGGTTCCATGAAATTTAAGTGATGTTGCTTAACTATTAAACAAACCACTAATTTGAGCCAAAATAAGGAATATTAAAGCCTTAGCTTAGCTGAATTGACTGGTGTTAATGGGTTGAATGTTACATAATTCCGAGGTCTTTTTCATCATTCGAGCACGTTTTATTTTTATGTTTGGACTCAATAAACTGTTTGGCAAACTTAACCCCGAAAAAACGGCGATTTTGACCGCATTATCTCAGTATAAAAGTTCGGTTTTCCCTTTTGGTATTGTGAATGAGTGGGTCGAAAAAGTAGATAAAACGAATGAAGTGTTTGAAGTAAAGGTAAACCTACCCTTTGCAGCAAAAAGTGCATTATTAGACATTGAAGCCGAACTGCTTGAGAAAACACAGACAAAAATTAGGCTAAGCGCTGACATTGCATTAACCGCAGCTAATCAATTCAAACAAATAAAACATATCGTATTAGTGGCATCTGGTAAAGGCGGGGTAGGCAAGTCGACTTCTGCGGTGAATCTTGCTTATGCTATGGCTGCACAAGGTGCCAAAGTCGGCATTTTGGATGCTGACATTTATGGCCCGTCTATTCCATCTTTGTTCGGTTTGGAAAACGAAAAACCAATAACAAAAGATAATAAAATGCTGCAACCCATAATTAAAGATGACATAAAAATTCAGTCTATTGGTTTTTTAGTTCCAGCAGAAGATGCCACTGTATGGCGAGGCCCTATGGCTTCTCAAGCGCTCAACCAATTACTGAATGAAACAGACTGGGGTGAGCTGGATTATTTATTTGTTGATATGCCACCTGGCACAGGTGACATTCAGCTCACCATGACACAAAAAGTGCCAGCAAGTGGTGCAGTGATAATCACAACACCACAAGATTTAGCCCTTGCCGATGCACAAAAAGGCATTGCGATGTTCAATCAAGTGAACTTGCCTATACTGGGTCTGATTGAAAATATGAGCCACTATATTTGTGGTCATTGCGGTGGTAAAAATCATGTTTTTGGCCAGCAAGGGGGCGAGCGATTGGCAAGCCGCCATGGCGTCCCATTATTGGCCGAAATCCCTTTAGATATTGAGATCAGAACGCACTCTGAACAAGGTTTCAATATTGCAAAACAGCCTATCAAGGCAACAGAACATTACACAGCATGCAGTCAACTTATCGCGAGTATGCTGCACTACCAATTAAGCACAGACTCACAGGTTGAGATTGTGATGACGGACGACTAAGAAATGAGATTATCTGATACCCATATTAAACAAGCCATTGAAGATCAAAAAATTATTATTGAGCCTTCACCAAGTGATGACATGATCTCAGGGATCACCCTTGATTTGCGTTTAGGTAATAAGTTTCGTGTATTTCAAGATCATGGCGCGCCATACATTGACTTAAGTGGTCCGAAAGACAAGCTAAATGATGCGATGGAATCCATCATGAGTGATGAAATTGAGCTGGGCGAAAATGAGCAGTTCTTTTTACATCCAGGTCAACTTGCTTTAGCGATGACTTATGAGTCAGTGACTTTACCTGCGGATTTAGTTGGTTGGTTAGATGGTCGCTCTTCTCTGGCACGTTTAGGTCTAATGGTGCACGTGACTGCTCACCGAATCGATCCAGGCTGGTCAGGCAACATTGTTTTAGAGTTTTATAATTCAGGCAAGCTACCATTAGCGCTGCGCCCGAAAATGAAGATTGGTGCGTTGAGTTTTGAAACCATGACAAGCCCAGCAGAGCAACCTTATAACGCGCGTAAAGATGCAAAATATAAGGGGCAGAATAGTGCTGTAGCTAGCCGTATTAGCGACGATAATTGTAATAACTAAATCAGTATAAAAGATTAAATTTATTTACACTTTTAATCTGGCAGATCCCAAAAAAACCGACATAATTACTTTTTAAGCGACAAACTTGAATTCAAGGAGAAGGTATGTCGGTTTGGGCTTTGAGATTATTAGCAATGGCTTTGCTAATGGTCTCTTCAGAGGTATGTGCAAAGCAGTTAGATGTCTTTTACCTTGAAGACGTATCCAATACACAAGCTTCTATTTTGGACGTCATCCAAGACGATTCTCGTTTTGTTGTTCAAAGTACTAATGCTTTGTCTATTTCTTCAGGACAAAAGCATTGGTTTAAGATAGAACCTAATTTAATATCGTTTCCCAATAGTTTCCATTGGGTGCTTCACACAGATCAATTACCTAAAGGTCAACTTTCTTTTTACTGGTTTCAATCCGAGAAATTAGTTAGTAAGGCCGTATTCTCTCGTCTCAACAATAGTACTCCAGAATATAAAATTTTTCCGCACATAAGGCTAACTTCGCAAAATAGCGATATGGCTATTTACATTGAAGTGCACAATCCTGATAACAAGCAATTGAATGTAAAGCTCTCTACAGCAGAAGAATTTGATAACTTAAAACAAGCACGTCAGTTTTGGTACGGTACTGAGCTCGGCTTACTTTATTTTGTTGGCCTATTCATGTTCTTAATGGCTGTAACGAGCAAATATAAGTACCTTGCATATTTGGGCGGCTACTTTACCTTTGTTGCATTGCAATACAGCGTGATCACTGGAGTTGTTTATTTTTATCTCACTGATTTAGCTGCAGATTATGTGTCATCTTTGACTGCAGCTTGGTTATTTTTCAGCGCAGCGGCTTGTATCATGTTTAATGCTAAGTTTTTTGCATTGAAGCAACATTATAAAAAAGCCTACAGAGCGGTTCAGACGACCGCGCGGTTTCTCTTAGTGGCAGCTTGTTTTGTTTTGATTTTTCAATCACCTATATCAATAGCAGCACAAGTCGTGAGCTTTACAGCTTTAGTAACTTGTATGCTAATCATTTATTATTTTGCATTTCTAAGTCAGCGACCACAAGTAAAGCTAATGTTTATTGCTTGGTCACCGGCATTACTGATTGAAATAGGTCGACTAGGTCTTGAATCTGGTACTGTCGCTCAAAGTGATTTGGTTTGGCCTGTAAGAGTGTTGGTGTTTGTTCATATAGCTCTTATTTGCGTCGCCATTTATTTACTTGATAAGAAAAAGCAGGATTCATTTTTATTTTATAGTTTACACGATAAAGATACTGGCTTAGCAAATCGTCAAGCACTCAGACAATTCCTGGATACCTTAGCCCTAAATAAGAAGAACCACACAGTTTTAGCGTTTCGCCCGATGATGTCGGATCAGATTAAGCTAAGTTTCGGTGTTGAATATGCGAGTAAACGACTAAGAGTTTTGTTTAAAGAGCTTAAGTCACAAATCGACCCTTATCTTGAAAATGAAAGCGCTCAGCAATCACATCGCATTTACAAACTCTCTGATGGCACTTTTGCTTTAGTTTTAATTGGTGACCTCTCACTAAATCAAATTGAACAATATGTTTGTGTTATTGCGGGTGTGTTTGAAGAAGGTGTTGAGCTCAAAGGGTTTCAGCTGTCAGATCAGATAAAAGTTGGAGTTGCACATTACCCGACTCATGCAGTTAACGCTGAATTATTAGTGCAAAGAAGCCTGTTAGCTTTGGCTGATAACCATTCATTTGGCGTTAATTGGCATATTTATGATCCGAGTATAGCGGCGATGGCTGAAAGGCGCTTAAAGCTATCTGCGTCTCTTCAGCATGCAATACACAATAATGAGCTATCACTGTTCTTACAGCCGCAAGTATTGCTTTGTACGGGGCAAGTATATGGTGCTGAGGGTTTGTTACGTTGGCATCATCCTGACCTAGGGTTTGTTGCACCCGATGAGTTCATTCCCATCGCTGAGGCTTCAGGGCAAATTAATGCGTTGACAGAGTGGGTTATTACACAGGGGTTAAATTATCAGAAAGAAATCGTTGAGCTATACCCAAACCATATGCTGTCTTTGAATATTTCTGGAAAAGATTTATCAAGAAAAGAGTTGATAGTGCAACTTATTACACAGTTAAACGAACTTTCATTAGATCCCTCTCAAATCATTTTGGAAATAACAGAGTCTGTTGCCATTGCGGGTAAAGGCAAACTGAAAGAGACCATTGAAGACTATCGGCATTTGGGCGTGAAAATTGCCATTGATGACTACGGCACGGGTTACTCTTCTCTTGCATATTTAAGTGAGCTTGGCTTTGATGAACTAAAAGTTGATAAACAGTTTGTCATGGACATTGAAACTTCTGGTAAAAATCAAACAATTTGTAAGACGACATGTGATATGGCTAGGAGTCTCGGATCGATGGTGGTTGCAGAAGGCGTTGAAAGCTTGGCTAGTTACAACAAGCTTATGCATTATGGCTGTGACATAGCACAAGGTTACTTTATTTCGAAGCCAATTAAGTTTGAAGATTATATGCATTGGTTGAGCCAAGCTAATTTAGCTATCGATGTAAAGCAGCTCCTAGTGCGTTGAAATAACGATAAATACTAGTTTGTAGTTGCTCTCGAAGTGCTTTATCAGGAAAACCACCTTGTTGTGCAAGCTTACTTTTTTTGACGCCAGACACTAGGTAGTGGTTTTTAATTTCAGTGTTGTGACCGATGCAGGACTCAAACGCGCGAGCTGTTATTTCTTGCGGACGGCTAAAATAATTTTGTTGATAGGTTGTATCGAGCACAATCGACTGTTTAAAAAAAGTGCTTTCTTGCTCACCCTTTGCATCTAAAAAACAGTGTTTGTAAAAGTTCGAGAGTTCATCATTTAATGGGTGAGGGTGATAAGACTCATCAGTCAGCCACTTTACTGAGGCAAAATCAAAATATTGGCTGTTCGGATATAAGAACTTACAGATGTAATGATCAAATGCATGCCACCATTCATGGGCCAGCGCACCTGCACCTGCATTTTTAGCCAAAGCGAGGATTTTACCATTACTGTCATAGTGTGCTTGCACACCTTTTTGTCCGCCGGAGCCAAAACTTAAACTTAGCGTCTTTCTTAGGCCAATGACTCGAGGCGGAATATTCAATATTTGTGTTAAATCAGCCAAACTGTCGTAAATTAAATTAGCAGCGATTAAGCGCTCTTCTTTGGTCACCCAAGCTCCGACCGTAATTGTTTTAAAGCCAAAGGTACGCTTGATATCTTCAAATAAAACTTGATCACCAAATCTATATTCTGGCCCTTGCCTGTAAAAGTCACTCGTTAGCTTAGCCATAGTTAATCTTCAAAATATCTTGCTTTAACGTGTTGGGGCATAAATTTGGTTTGCTGTTCAATCATACCATTAAGCAGGTGTAATAAAGGTTGACTGTCACAAGCATCAACAATACTAAGAAAGTGGCCAACCGCTTCTAAAGTTGAGAGGCTGAAGCTTTGCTCTGCCTTTCGGATACGATATTGGTTTTTTGGTATAGCTGCAAAGCTGATTTTCTGTAATGTGTTAAGACAAGGATTCAAAGCGATAATTTTATTGGTTTTCTTCCATGTACCATCAATAACCACCAAATGGGTAAGCTTAGGAAAAAGTGTAGAGCAGCTAGAGGCATCAATGGTGTTTTCGCCCGGATATAAAAGAGCAGTGCTTTCCTTAGGTAAACGCTTGAGCACTTCAGCGAAGTCATTTTCAGTCTCACCTACAACAACTTGAATATCGCTTAATTGAAGTTGTAAAAGGCGAACAGTATTTTTAGCCAGACCTACTTCATCGGGGTGCTGCAAAATGACAATTTTGGTGCGATTCTTTACTTTCTTAGAGACATATTCGCAGACACAAGTTTTTACAGGGTAATGACATTTTGTACAGTTTGTTCGTTTCATTTTCTATTTCTAGCTTGTAACTTAAGCTGATATTATCATATTGAAGATTATGTTTTGCCATCATCCAAGTATTTTACTACATTATTTAATGACATAACGAAAGAGAGCATTTATGAATGTAACAATCAATGAAGATGCGCTGGCCGGGATGCAAGCTCTGCTAGGAGAGCAATTTGCTGACACGTTGGTGTTCTGTTGTAGTGAGTTTGAAAGACTCGAAAATGAATTGAGAATGGCACTAAACAATGATAAACAAGAAGCTATCCGCCATGCTCATAGTTTGAAATCAAATGCTGCGCAATTTGGAGCAACAAGCTTAAGTAATTTAGCGCGAGCGATCGAGCAGGGGTTAATACAAGATGACCTTGATCATATGGACGACAATATAGTGCGACTATCGGCACAGGTATCAGGCTCAAAAGCGCAATTATTACAATGGTTAGAAGTAAATTGCAGCTAGAATAAAATTCATTTCATTTGTCTTATTTCCCTCTGGTTTTTGCCGTATGTTTTAGGCTATTCTGGCTCTATTGGGGGGAAGTATGTCAAAAATTACTAAAAGCAATAAATTACATGGCGTTTGCTATGACATTCGCGGTCCTGTTTTGCAACAAGCAAAACAAATGGAAGACGATGGTCTCAAAGTTTTAAAGTTAAATGTAGGTAACCCAGCCTCTTTTGGTTTTGATATGCCAGAAGATATGCACAGAGACATTATTCGTAATCTTTATTCTGCACAAGGCTACTGTGATTCAAAAGGGCTTTATTCAGCTCGAGTTGCTGTTTATCAGCATTACCAGCAAAAGCAGTTACCACATATCAGTGTAGATAATATCTACATTGGTAATGGGGTGAGTGAGCTTATTCAGATGACCACACAAGCATTATTAAATTCAGGGGATGAAGTACTTATTCCTGCTCCTGATTATCCACTTTGGACTGCGTCAGTGAAGCTATCGGGTGGTAAGCCAGTGCACTACATGTGTGATGAAGCACAAGATTGGTTCCCGGATATTGCTGATATTCGAGCTAAAATCACAGATAAAACCAAAGCTCTGGTGTTAATCAATCCAAATAATCCGACAGGGTCTGTTTACGACAAAGCGTTATTAGAAGAGTTGGTTAAGGTTGCACGTGAGCATAACCTACTTATCTTGAGTGACGAAATTTACGAGAAAATACTCTACGATGGAGCAGAACATTTCTCTATTGCTGCATTGTGTGATGATCTGCCCGTTATTACTTTTAATGGCTTAGCGAAAACATATCGAGCCGCAGGTTTAAGGATGGGTTGGATGATCCTAAGCGGCAATATTGAGGCAATGAGTGACTTGATCACTGGATTAGATATTCTTGCCTCCATGCGTTTATGTGCTAACGTACCAGCGCAATTTGCCATACAACAAGCTCTTGGTGGTGTGCAATCTATCGATAATTTAATCGAACCTGGCGGACGTTTATATGAGCAAAGAAACATTGCATTCGAAGGGCTTAACGCCATCGATGGCATCAGCTGTGTTAAACCCAAAGGGGCGCTCTATGCTTTTGCGAAAATTGATGTAGAAAAGTTTAACGTCACTAACGATGAAAAAATGATGCTGGACTTGTTAAAACAAGAAAAAATATTGCTTGTGCATGGCCGAGCTTTTAATTGGTACAAACCTGACCACTTTAGGTTGGTTTTCTTGCCTCATAAAGATGAATTGATACCTGCGATGGAAAAAATGCAGCGATTTTTCTCAAGTTACAAACAGTAAGAGTTTCAATACATAATAAAAAGCGCTAACAGGCGCTTTTTTAATAAACCTATAATTTATACAGGCGCTGGACCAGTACTTTCCCGCACTACGATTGATGGTGTGAAGTTTGTAATGATGTCTTTTTCTTGCTTACGGCTACTGCGTGCCTTACTAAATAGAAGACGCGCAGCATGTTCTGATATCACGTTATTAGCTTGGTGAGCGGTGGTCAGTTTTGGCCAAGTCTGGCGAGAGAACGGTGAATCTTCGAAGCCAGAAATAGACAGTTGAGCTGGAATTTCAATGTTCATCAAACGAGCTGCAAATAATGCCCCCGCGGCAACCTCATCGTTACCGCCTAAAATAGCGGTTACACCAAGCTTGTTGTTATCAGCCAAAAGGTGTTTTGCACCGTTGACGCCCGACTCGAAAGAGTAGTGGCCTTCAAAAATCAGTGATTGGTTATAACTGATATTGTTATCGGCTAATGCTTGTTGGTAACCTGCTAATCGTTCAGTTGTTGATTTATGCTCCTTGTCACCTAAAACAAAAGCAATATTCTTGTGCCCGTGTTTAATGAGATGCTCTGTAATTTCGTATGCAGCAGCAAAGTCATTCACCAGTATACAGTTATTTTTGCCCTCATTCTGTTCTTCACGACCGGATAGTAAGCGAACATACGGCATGTTCATTTCATCAAGCATATCAATGATATTTTGTTGTTCTGAAAGTGGTGGTGTAAGCACAAGACCTGCAAGACGAGAGCGTTGTATCATGGTTTTGAATTCATCTTGCATTTGGTCGTCGGTACTACTACATGGATGAATAACCAACTCAAAGCCTTCATCTTTACAACGAGAAAGCACACCATTTTGCATATCAATTACGTAATAAGCATTTGGGTTGTCATAAACAAGGGCAACTGCAAAAGATGAAGTACCAGCCAGATTTCGAGCTGCGATATTTGGTTGATAGTTCAATTCTTTAACGGCTTCCATAACCAGGTCGTAAGTTTTTTTACGCACAGAAGGTTCTTTGTTGATAACGCGAGATACGGTCTTCATAGACACGCCAGCTAGTTTGGCAACGTCATTAATAGTCACTTTCATAATTTATTATTCTTCAGCGTGAGAGAGCAAATTGGGCTCTTATTTCATTAAACAGTAATGATGATTAACTATTTTAACCAGGAAAGGAAATAAATAGCATCCTATCTGGAAATAAAAATTTGACTGATACCGGTGTCATTTTAAAAATAATCAGGTATTATCCACATTCTAAAATTGAAAATTAGCCAATTGACAGCGTTGTCATTTTAACTTATGTTTAACTCTGTCGAGTAAATTTAGTGCCGTTTTCAATATACAAGTATGTGCACAATCGTGTTTAGAGGAATGAATTATGAACTGCCGAAGTGAACTAAGTAGCTGGAAAGCACTTGAGAAATCAGCAGAGAAATTGAAGCAACAACACTTGAAGTCGTTATTTGCAAACGATGACCAGCGCTTCGATAAGTTTTCTACTCAGATCCCTGGTATTCTTTTTGATTACTCTAAACAGCTAATCGACGATTCTGTATTTACACAACTTATTAAGCTTGCCGAGCAATGTGATATTGCTGCTTGGCGTGAAAAAATGTTTTCAGGTAATAAAATTAACATCACTGAAGACAGAGCTGTATTACATACAGCATTAAGAAATCGTTCGAATTCAGTGGTTGAAGTAGATGGCGAAGATGTCATGCCATTAGTCAACGCTGAACTAGAAAAAATTAAATTATTCACTGGAAAAGTTCGTTCAGGTGAATGGCAAGGTTTTACCGGCAAGCCAGTAAAAGATGTTGTTGCAATTGGTGTTGGTGGTTCTAACCTAGGCCCTCAAATGGCAACAGAAGCGTTAAAAGCTTTTGCAGATGAAACATTAAATGTGCATTATGTTTCAAACGTTGATGGTGTTCAGTTACATCAAGCACTTGCAGGATTAAACCCTGAAACTACTTTATTTGTTATCTCTTCGAAAACATTTACAACTTCTGAAACGATGACCAATGCTCGCTCATCAGTTGATTGGTTCTTAGAATCGGAAGCAGCAGAAGCTGATATTGCAAAACACTTCGTTGCAGTTAGCACAAACCTTGAAAAAACTCGCTCGTTTGGTATCGCAGACGAAAATGTATTTACTATGTGGGATTGGGTTGGTGGTCGTTTCTCTCTTTGGAGCGCTATCGGTCTACCTATCGCACTATATCTTGGTTATGAGCAGTTTGAAGCTGTTTTAGAAGGTGCTTTCGAAATTGACGAGCACTTTAAAACTACTAAATTAGAAGAAAACATCCCCTTGATCATGGCGCTTTTAAGCGTCTGGAATACCAGCTTCTTAGAGTATAAAGCACAAGCAATCTTACCTTATGATCAAGCGCTACACATGCTACCTGCTTACTTACAACAGGGTGAGATGGAAAGTAATGGCAAGCATGTATCATTTGATGGTCGCCAAGTGCAATATACAACTGTCCCGCTAATTTGGGGTATGACAGGTATTAATGGGCAACACGCATTTTATCAGTACTTACACCAAGGTAATACGATTGTGCCAGCCGATTTTATTGCGTCATTAAAGCCGCAGCATAATATTGGTCAGCACCACGATATTTTATTATCGAACTTTTTTGCGCAAACTGAAGCCATGATGGCAGGTGTTGATGCAGAGCAGGTTCGTGCAGATTTAACTGCAAAAGGTAAATCTGAAGCAGAAATAGAACAATTAATTGCACACAAAATTCATAAGGGCAACCGCCCAACAACGTCTATGATATTAGATGTGGTTGATGCTAAAGCGGTTGGTCGATTAATTGCTTTATATGAGCACAAAATTTTCTGCCAAGGCATTATTTTAGAGATTTGTTCTTTTGATCAATGGGGTGTTGAACTTGGTAAAGGTTTAGCATCAGCGATTGAAGCAGAATTAACACAAGAAAATGTTGAGCACCAACATGATAGCTCAACAGCTGGATTAATTGCTTATTACAAGCAAAATCGTTAATTGGTTTCGCCTCATCCGAGGCACACCGGTTTCACGCAAAGTGAAAACAATACCTTTGAACGGGTAGCGCTGGAGTTCTTAGGGCCTGTATTTTTGTGAGAGGAATTACAGAGCCCCTAAGACTCATTTTATCTTTTTCATTCGAACCAGCCCCCGTAAAATGCAAACGAATTCAATACCGCAAACCAAGCTTGCTTGGTAAACTACCCAGTAAGCAAGTATGTAGCGCGCCAGAGCCAAACGTCGCGCCTAACCATTTAGAGAGTAAATTATGCTTAACCCTTTTGATATTGTAATTTTTGGCGGTGGTGGTGATTTAGCACTTCGTAAATTATTGCCAGCGATGTATAGAGCTTATCAAGAAGGCAACTTACCTGAAGGCTCTCGTATTTTGCCAACCGTTCGTGGTCAAGAACAACAACAAGATTACATTGAAACGGCGCATCAGGCACTAGAGTCATTTTTATCTGACGGCGAGTTTAATGATAAAGATTGGCAAGCGTTTTCAACTTACTTGTTCCCAGTTGTGATCAACGTGACTGAAGCGGACGATAATTGGAATAAATTACACAAAATTCTAAATTCTGACGCAGAAGATAAATCTCGCGTTTTCTACCTATCTCTTCCTCCAGCTGTATACGGTCAGTGTTGTGAAATTTTATCGATTAAAGGTCTAATTACAGAAACATCACGTGTCGTTGTAGAAAAGCCAATTGGCTACTGTGGCAAGTCTGCAGAAGAAATTAATGCGCGCATTGCTGAGTTTTTCAAGGAAGAGCAGATATTTCGTATTGACCATTACTTAGGTAAAGAAACAGTTCAAAACTTAATGGCACTTCGTTTCTCAAATGCATTATTCGAAAATTTATGGGATGCGAAAACCATCGATAATATTCAGATCAGTATTTCTGAGACGGTTGGTTTGGAATCACGTGCTGGTTTCTATGATAAAGCTGGTGCGCTGCGGGATATGGTTCAAAACCACTTGTTACAGCTACTTTGCTTGGTGGCTATGGAATCTCCGCATAAATTAAATGCGAAAAGTATTCGTACAGAAAAACTAAAAGTACTCGAAGCCCTTCGTCCATTACTTGGTAAAGATGTTGATAATAACGTAGTGCGCGGTCAATATGTACCAGGTGAATTGGGTGGCAAAATTGTTCCTGGTTACCTAGAAGAGCTTGCAGAAGGCGCGAGTACAACAGAAACATTTGTAGCTATCCGCGCGCATATTGATAACTGGCGTTGGTCAGGCGTGCCTTTCTACCTTAGAACGGGTAAGCGCATGAAGCAGCGTTGTGCTGAAATCGTAGTTGAATATAAGCCAGTTTCACACAATGTATATGGTAACAATGTTGGTCCTGTTCAACCTAACCGTCTTGTAATTCGTCTGCAGCCAGAAGAAAGCATCCAACTTACTTTGATGTCTAAAAAATTAGATAAGCACGAAATGCAACTTCAACCAGTAACATTAAACATTGAGTTAAGCGAGCAGTACGAGAATGGTTTCCACTCGGATGCTTACAAACGCCTAATGTTAGATGCTGCGGCTAATAACCCGTCACTGTTCATTCACAGACAAGAAGTTCGCCGTGCATGGAAGTGGATTGATCCTATTATTGCTCGCTGGCAAGAGAAGGGTACACCTTCGCTTTACCGTGCAGGCTCATGGGGGCCAGAGGCGGCCGATGAGCTTTTAGAAGAGTGTAACCATAAATGGTTTAACGTTGGAGAGGGTGCGTAATGGCTAAGTTAACAGAGCGTTTCTTTGATTCAAAAGAGCAAATGACAGAAGCCTTGTCTACTTTATTAAAAGAGCAGTTATCGTCTGGCATTGAGCAAGATGGTAAAGCCGTGCTTATGGTTTCTGGTGGTTCATCACCTGCTCCAGCTTACAAATATTTGGCAAACTTAGCGTTCCCTTGGGAAAAAGTATCAGTTGCCATGGTTGATGAACGCTGGGTAAATACGACTCATGAAAAGTCAAATGAAGCCTTTATCAACTCAACGCTTCTTCAAAATAATGCGGCAAAAGCAAACTTTGTAACTATGAAAAATTCAGCTGTTTCTGCAGTTGCAGGGCAAGCTGAATGTGAAAAAGCCTATGCTGAATTAAAAACAGCAGATGTAACTATTTTAGGTATGGGGCCTGATGGTCATACGGCATCTTTATTCCCTCACGCTGATGGATTGAAGAATGCTCTAGAAAGTACCGATAAAGTATGTGCAATTAATGCTAACGAGAGTGAAGTTACAGGCATTATCACTGAGCGTATGAGTTTAACGCTTAACGGTATAGCAGACTCTCGAAAAGTGGTATTACTTATTTCAGGTGATGAGAAGAAAGCGGTTTATGAAAATGCAAAAGCTAAAGGTTCAGAAGATGATGTGCCTTTACGAGCAGTTCTAAATCACCCGGATATAGATTTGACGGTATTTTGGACACCTTAGCTCCTCAATTTGGTACAACCTGAAACGCGCCAATGGCGCGTTTTTTGTTTTTGTAGCCCACTAATTTTTCGAACTTTAATGATTCATGAACTCTTTATCAGAGACTTTAGTTAGTTGGGAGAGCCCATTGAAAAAGGTGAAATCTTTTAGAGTTTTATGAATTCACTTCTAAGAAAGAGTTAACTCAACTTTATGAAAGATTATATTGAGTAAAAAACAAATAGAGATAGACATAATTGTAATTAAATATGTATAATGACAGCGCTGTCATAAAGAGTGGTTATCACCCTTGAATGCTTCTGCCAAAGCAAGTAACTCTTTATGTAGACCTAGAATTGAGAGCCACAAGGATGTTATGTGTCTCAGTTTAATGGTCCGACTTTTCCCTTTTATCTATCCACAAACAAAGATTGTGTGTTATATTCAGTTCGTTTTGTGTGACAAATCATGTTTTATATACGTAAATTTATAGCATTTTCAAAGCATTGTATTTCTTGTTGAATATTTTTTGAGTAGTAAAACAAAAAAAATGTAGCGAAATTGTAATTTACGGTGTATGGTTTGTTATTAGATGACAACGCTGTCATCTTCACTGGGCAGAAGTGAATTAAAAATAAACAAAATGATTCAAGGGGAATCCTGTGTTAGCTAATAATTTTAAGAAAAGCTTAATCGCTGCCAACATCGGTCTTGTACTGACAGCTGGCGTATCGAGCGTTGCATATGCAAATGAAGGCAGCAAAGTTCAAGAAGATGTTGAAGTAATTGAAGTACGTGGCCTGCGTAGTTCACTCAAAGCAAACATTAACAACAAACGTTTTGCAAATAACGTAGTTGATTCAATTACTGCTGAAGATATCGGTAAGTTTCCAGATAAGAACGTTGCTGACTCTCTAGCTCGTATTACTGGTGTAGCGGTGAGTCGTGAGTTTGGTGAAGGCGAAAAAATCACAATCCGTGGTGCTGGCCCAAAATATAACCGTACACTTCTTAATGGCCAGTCTGTTGGTACTGCCGATTGGTTTATCCTAGATGAAGCTAACCGAAGCTTTAACTACACAATGCTTCCGTCGGTAATTATTTCTGAATTAGAAGTATATAAATCACCATCAGCGAACATCGAAGAAGGTTCTTTAGGTGGTACAGTTATTCTTAGAACTCGTCAGCCACTTAAACTAGATGCAAACACTGGTGCAGTTTCTGTTGAAGCGCAATACTCAGAAAAGTCTGGTGAGACTGACCCATTAGTATCAGGCATGTACTCTTGGAAAAATGATGACGAAACTATCGGTGTTTTAGTATCGGCTGTTAAACAAGACCGTTCTGTAGAACGCACAGGTTTTGAAGTTTTAGGTTGGATAGAAGACGACAACGATAATTATATTGTTCCTCGTAATATCGGTGTTCCTTTATTTATTCAAGACCGTGAACGTGAAACTTTATTCGCAACACTGCAATACGCACCAAATGACTCTTTAGTAGCGACTCTAAATGTTCTTGATTCAAAAATGGATGCGAACAACCAGAATGCTAACTTAATCAACTTCCTATATGCAGAGCGTGAAGCTGCTATTAAAAACGCTACTAAAGTTGGTTCTGATGGTGCGATTGTAGCTGGTACAAACCCGGATGGTCGTTTTGCCTATAACTACATTAACCGTATTTCAAGCACTGAGACAAACCAAATTCATTTAGATGTTGATTATTCAACAGATGACTTCACATTAAACTTCGAAATTGGTTCAACTAAAGCAGAGGGTGGTACCGTTCGTGAAACTTCATGGGAATACAATGCGCAAACTGCTTATTCTTATGATTTAACTGGTACTCCAAACGTACAATTAGATATTGACCCATATGATGGCTCTGAATTTACTGCAGGTTGGATTTGGGGTGGTGCTAAACCAACGACAGATGAAGAGTCATGGCTACAAGTAGACGTCGACTATCCTGTGGAAGTGGGCCCATTTACTGCTATCAAAACTGGTTTAAAAGTTAAAGATGCTGAACGTACTCAAGGTCGCCATGCATACAGCTGGCATGCGCCAACTGAAGGTCATTATTTAGATTTTATTAAAGCAGAGTGTCCTACGCTTGCCTCTTGTGGACTAGATGCCTTAGGTAAAGTGTCTGTTGATGCACCTTCATTAGGTAATCTAACACAGCAGTTAGCACAAAATCGTGCAGTTATGGAAAGTATTGCTTTTGGTGGTTTAAATGGTCGTGATGCAAGCTACTTTATCCACGACAATCTTCCAGAAATCTGGGCTGTTGAAGAAAATACTATAGCTCTATATGTACAGGGTGATTTCTCTGGTGATGGTTATCGTGGTAACGTAGGTATTCGATATGTTTCTACTGATCAAACATCAGGCGGTTATGAGTATTCAGGCGAAACGTGGGGCTTAAATACTCTAAATGGTGAGTGGTTATCACCTGAAGTTCTTAACTGGGTAACTAAAGATAACGACTACTCTGAATTCCTGCCAAGTTTCAACGTAGCATTTGACTTAACCGAAGATCAAATCTTCCGTGTAGGTGCTGCACGAGTGCTTTCTCGTCAAAACTGGGCAGATATTTCAGGCTCAGAAACTTTTGGAAGTTTAGTTGCTGGTTCAACAGCTAACGGTTCACGTGGTAACCCGAATCTTAAACCAACAATTGCGAATCAGTTTGACCTTTCTTACGAGTGGTATTACGGTGATTCCTCATTGTTCTCTGCAACATATTTTGCTAAAGACCTGAGCTCTCTAAGAACTATGACTTCATTCATTGAAGAGCGGTTTGACGAAGAAAGTCAGACATATGTTCCTGTAGACTTTGCTCAGCCTGGTAATGGTAAAGGTGGAAATATCAATGGTATCGAGTTATCAGTTCAGCATGACTTTGGTGGTTACGGTGTAACAGCTAACTATACTTACACTGATGCATCTGCTGAAGACGCAGAGGCGGAAGTTGATGGTACGTCTAAAAATATGCTTAACCTATCTGCATATTATGAAAATGATTCTCTTTCAGCTCGCGTAATGTATAACTACCGTAGTGACTGGTACAAAGGCTTCCACTTCAACGGTGATAAGCTTTACAACGATGAGTTTGGTCAGTGGGATGCAAGTTTCAACTACAACCTAAATGAGAATTTATCATTCAATCTAGAAGTAGTTAACATTACTGATGAACAAGTTGTTGAATACAACGAGTATGAGCATCGTGTAATGGGTATCTATGAAAACGGCCGTCGTTTTGTTGTAGGTGCTAAATATAATTTCTAACTTGAGTTAGTCATTGAATAAAGCCGATGTTTCATCGGCTTTTTTTATGAGGTATAAAATGGATAATGTTATTATAGTTGGAGGTGGAAGTTCAGGTTGGTTATCAGCTTGTATTTTAGCTAGTCAATTCAGCAAGCGAAATTTATCAATCAATATCACATTAATTGAGTCCCCAACTATAAAAACAATTGGGGTGGGTGAAGGCACTGTACCTTCTATGCGCTCGACATTAGAATCAATAGGGGTAAGTGAAACTGATTTTATTCGTGAGTGTAACGTTACGCTTAAGCAAAGTGTTAAATTTATCAATTGGACCAGTAAATGTGAAGATGGATTTTATCATCATCCGTTTGATATTCCTTTCTCGTTAAAGTGCTCTCTTACCGAAGAATCGAAAAGTTATTCTGATGTTGTAGGCATTCAATCTTTTCTTTGTGAAAATAATGTTAGTCCAAAGACCTTAAAGAACACTGAGTATAAAGGCGAACATGAATATGCCTATCACCTTGACTCTGTTAAGTTTGGTGAGTTCTTGGCTAAGCATGGCGTAGAAAAGTTATCGATTAATCATATTAAGGCAAATGTTGATGCGGTTAATGTAGAAAATGGATTGATTAAAAGTTTAAAACTAGATTCAGAAAAATTTGTTACAGCCGACCTATTTATTGATTGTTCAGGCTTTAGTTCTGTGCTGCTTGGAAAAGCCTTAGAAGTACCATTTATAAACAAAAGCAATCAGCTTCTTATTGACTCCGCACTCGCATTACAAGTTCCCTATGATAACGAGGATGAAGAAATACCTTGTTATACAAAGGCAACCGCGTGTCAACATGGTTGGATTTGGGATATAGGGCTGCAAACTCGAAGAGGAACTGGATATGTTTATTCTTCCAAATATTCAACTGAAGAGCAGGTTGCTGAGAAATTCTCTGAATACTTAGAAATACCGCTTGAAGACCTCAAATATAGGAAAATAAAAATGAGTGTTGGTTATCGCTCACACATGTGGGTCGGTAACTGTGTAGGAATTGGTTTGTCATCTGGATTTGTTGAGCCTTTAGAAGCAACAGCACTTTTAATGGTTGAATCTACTACTAAATTACTTGCTGAATTATTACCAGTCTCAGCAAAGCATATTGAATATCCCAAAAATAAATATAATAACATCGTTGTAGATGCTTGGGAGAAGGTCATAGATTTTATAAAGCTTCATTATGTTTTAAGTGATAGAGATGACTCTGAGTTTTGGCGAGAACAAACTAAAATAGAAACTGCTTCTGAAAAGTTAAAGCAAGCACTGGCGTATTGGGAATTCCATGCACCAACTGCGTCAGACTTTAAGACAGATTATGACATTTTTAAATTAGAGAATTATCAATATATTTTATTTGGAATGAAGTACTTTCCGAAAAATGATTATATGAAGAATCAATATTGTTCGATTGAGAAGAATCAATTCTTTAACGATCTAAATGATTATAAACAAAAAAAGCTGTACAAATCGATTAGCCACAGAGCCTTTATTGACTCGGTTAAAAGTTACAGAATGAAAAAATAATAGGATAAACGATGAGTAGTATATCTGCATTAAACTTTGAGCAGCATAGCGAACTGAAGATCAATAGTGACAGTCCATATGCTGAGTTTTATAACAAGAATGTAATCCCTGTTATAGCTTATGAATATGTTAATTGTACAATAAATTTCCCTATTTTCTTTACTAAAAGGATTGATAATGGAGAATTTGACTCGATAGCTCTAGTCGGCTTTTCTGAAAATGAAAATTTAATATTTAATGAAAAAGATATTCTAAGCACTTATATCCCGATGGAAATGCGTAGAGGCCCATTTTATATTGCTAAATCTGATGATGGGCATGACTTAATTGCCATAGATACAGCAAACATCAAGCTTTCAAAAGAGACTGGTGAGCCTTTATTTTATGAAGATGGTACTCCTACTAAATTACTAAACGATATTAATGCATTTTTAAGTTCTATGAGCCAACATAGACGAGTACATGATGCATTTATTGAACTTGTCACAGAGCTTGACCTGTTTTCAGAGGTTGATTTAAACATTAAATCTGAAGTGATGGGCGATTCTAAGCTAAATGGTCTGTATAAAGTTGATGAGCAAAAACTTGCTAAATTAGCGGATGAAAATGTTATTAAACTTCATAAGTTTGGCGCATTCCCTGCAATTTACGCTCATTTAAATTCACTTAAAACTATAGATAAACTATTAAAAATTAAACATGGTTAGTGCTTAAGGAGCAAAGTTGAGCATTCAAGTGATCGATACAGCGCAATACTCTCAAAAGGAGTTGACGAGTTTGTTAGCAGATGAGCCATTGAAGTTGGTTAATCTTATTAATCATTGGCCAATCTTTGATGCAGCAAATGCAAATCAGTCAGCATTATGTGATTATCTTATAAAAAATACATGCAACAGGAATGTAGCTATTTGCCGTGTTAAGGAACCAGATAAAGGTTTTATCCAATATATAAATAATGGCACTGCCTTCAACTTTAATCGAGAGCAATTAAAGTTACACCGTTTTTTAGAATATTTACCTCACGCAAAAGATAGTTTATTGCTTCAATCTACACCGGTGAGTTATTTATTCGACCAATTCTGTGATGATAACCCGATGACTTTATTAGGGGATGTTGAACCTAGAATATGGCTAGGTGGTTTATCAAGAGTCGCAGCTCATTATGACGACGCCACGAATATTGCTTGTGTTGTATCTGGTAATCGTCATTTTAAACTTTTTCCACCAGAACAAATTAATAACCTCTACATTGGACCACTAGATAAAACACCTGCTGGTGCACCTATGAGTTTAGTTGACTTTCATAATCCGGATTTTGAGAAGTTTCCTAGATTTAAAGAAGCACTTAAAAACTGTATCGACGTACCTTTAAAACAAGGTGAATGTATCTATATTCCTGCCTTATGGTGGCATCATGTAGAAACAACTTCAAATGGTGTTAACTGTTTAGTGAATTATTGGCAGGGTGGTGCAATTTCAACAAGCAATACGATAACCCCTCAAGATGCAATTCTTTTATCACTTTTAGCATTTAAAGATATATCAATTGACGACAAGAAAAATTGGCAACACTTTTTCAATTTTTATTTATTCGGCGATGACAATGAGGTTCATGGGCACATAGCTGAAGAAGCTAAAGGTGTGTTAGGTGAATTATCAGACGAAATAAAATCCAAAGTAATAGCGTATCTAGCTAATAAGTTAAAAGATAGTTAAAACCTCTTCCAATTCGTTTCTAAAACCGCTAGCCTAGGGCTAATTTTTTTAGAATAAATATTTTATGGAGTAGTATTATGGCGGAGCAACAAGTGCAGCCTTTACATAACGAGAAGCATGCCAACATTAAAGTAAAAAACGGCATCAACGTTGACTTTTTAAAATCACAGCACTTAATGCCAGTAGTAGCGCATGAGTTTGCGCGTGTTGCAACTGAATTCCCAATGGCGTTTGTTAAAAACACTGAAAATGGTCAATTCCAACCAGTTGTGATGTTTGGTCTTGAGCCAGGTGAAAACCTATTTGTTCAAGACGGCAAGTGGACTGCTGGTTTTGCACCTTTAGCTGCTGCTCGTTACCCGTTTGGTCTTGTGAAGCACCCTGAAGAAGATCAATTCGGTATTGTTATCGATGAAGCAAGCCCATTAGTTGGTGAAGAAGAAGGTAATGCGTTATTTGCTGACGGCAAAGAAACAGAATACCTTGAGCGTCGTAAAGAAGCACTAGTAAACTATGTTGAGTTTGCACGTGTAACTGAAGCGTTCACGGCTTATCTAGCGGAGAAAGAACTTTTAGTTCAACAAACTTTAACAGTTGAAATCGCTGGTGAGAAAAAAGACATCAACGGTATCTACCTTGTTGATGAGCGCAAGTTAAATGAATTAAGTGATGAAGCTTACCTAGAGTTACGTAAGCGTGGCTACCTAGCACCAATCTTTTCTTTCTTAACGTCTACTCACCAAGTAGCTCGTTTAGCGCGTTTAAAAGCACAGCGTCAAGCTAGCTAATTATTAAACGTTTGAAAAAAGCACCTGTTGGTGCTTTTTTTGTGTCTGCAATTTGGTTTATAAAGTTCGACTCGTTTTGTTGCAATGTGGTTACAAACTTTCCAAGATGTTTAATATCAGTCCTCAATAAAACTCAAAATAGTTCGCTTAATCAAGAGGGCTGATACAAAAAGACCCAAGGATAAAATATGAATAAGAAAACCCTGTTAGCAGCCATCGGATTTACTTTATCGAGTTTCAGTGTCGAAGCACAAAACCAACCTATTGCAATCGCAATTCATGGTGGTGCGGGTACAATTGAAAAGAGCCGTTTTACACCTGAACAAGAAAAAGCCTACAAAGCGAAATTAAGAGAAGCAGTGGAAGTCGGTTATAAAGTGCTTGATTCGGGCGGTGAGAGTCTAGATGCAGTAACAGCGGCCATCAATATCCTAGAAGATTCGCCCTTTTTTAATGCCGGTAAAGGTGCTGTTTATACTTATGATGGTTCTCATGAATTAGATGCATCTATTATGGATGGCCGAAATCGTCAAGCTGGGGCGGTGGCGGGTGTAAAAACGCTCAAAAACCCAATTGATTTGGCCCGTTCAGTAATGGAAAACTCGGTGCATGTGATGCTGAGCGGAGCTGGCGCCGAGCAATTTGCAAAACAACAAGGCTTCGATTTTGTAGACAATAGCTACTTTGATACTAAACATCGTTATGAAGCCCTTCTCAAAGCTAAAAAGAAGCTTGATGCGCCCAATAAAACCAGCAAAGATTATCAGGCTGCGCACCAAGCACTTGAAAGTGAATTTAAAATGGGCACGGTCGGTGCCGTTGCTTTAGACATTAATGGCAACTTGGCTGCTGGCACATCAACAGGTGGTATGACTGCAAAGCGTTTTGGGCGCGTTGGTGATTCGCCAGTCATAGGCGCGGGTACCTTTGCTGATAATCGTTCTTGTGCAGTTTCTGCGACAGGTCATGGCGAGTATTTTATTCGTTATAGTGTCGCCAGTGACATTTGTGCGAGAGTTGAGTACCAGGGTAAGTCAATTGAGCAAGCGGGTAAAGAAGTAATACACGATATTCTCATGCCTATCGGCGGTACAGGTGGTGTGATCATCGTGGATGCAAAAGGCAATATCAGTATGCCGTTTAATACCAAGGGTATGTATCGAGCCAGTAAGTCGTCATCACAAGATACTCAGATAGGTATTTTCAAAGACGATTAACCTTTAATTTTTTTAAAATACAGGCAACTCCATGATAGCCAGCTATATTTAACTTAGCTGGCTTTTTTAATGGAGCGAAATAATGCATTCAATCAAAGTAAAAGACTATCTAAATCATCGTCCAGTTACCTTCTCTCAAGATATGCGCATAGAAGCTGCAGTAGAAAAACTATTGCAAAGTGGTCAGTCGGGTGGCCCCGTTATTGATGAGAATAAGAAAGTAATAGGTTTTTTGTCAGAGCAAGATTGCTTAAAAAAAATGTTAGAAGCAACTTATCAAAACGAGTCTCACAGTGTGGTGTCTGATGTCATGAATGCAGAGCCTTTTTGCGTTTCGGCTGATGACAGCATTGTACAAATGGCCGACAGAATGACGGTGAATACTCCTAAACTGTATCCAGTTTGTGATAGTGATGGCATTTTAGTTGGGGTAATTACTCGGGCACATGTTTTGTTAGCACTTGATAAACATCTGCACGATAATTATGAGTCCGGTCATCGATATGTGTGATTTGTACGGATAGCAATTGATTAAATAATCGTTTAATAGAACAACGACTTCAGTAATAGGCTCAGTAAACGGTTTTTGATATACTTGCCGCTGTTTTATTTTTAAAAGAGTGTCGTGGAAGTGAGTGTAGGACCGTTATTTACTGAGCTAAAAACTTGCCTTAAGAAAGATCAGTTTATTTTTAAAAAACGCCTGCATGGTGTTAAAAAAATAAATGACGAGAATAAACAAACCAAAGTTATTGCTTCAATTAAGAAAGATATTGAGGCCAGTCAGTCGTTGCGTGTTACTCGCTTAGAAAACCTACCAAAAGTAGATTACCCTGAGCAACTTCCTGTTAGCCAGAAAAAAGATGAAATAAAAAAAGCCATCGCTGAAAATCAAGTTGTGATTGTGGCTGGTGAAACGGGCTCGGGTAAAACCACACAGTTACCTAAAATTTGTTTAGAGTTAGGTCGTGGTGTTGACGGGTATATTGGTCATACTCAGCCGCGTCGACTAGCAGCCAGAAGCGTTGCAAATCGTATTGCTGAAGAACTAAAGTGTGATTTAGGTGAAGAGGTTGGTTTTAAAATTAGATTTAGCGATCAGGTTGGCGACAACTCGTACGTTAAACTTATGACCGATGGTATTTTGTTGGCGGAAATTCAAAACGATCGTTATTTGAATCAGTACGATACAATTATTATCGATGAAGCCCACGAAAGAAGCCTTAACATTGATTTTATCTTAGGTTACCTAAAAAACCTTTTACCGAAGCGCCCTGACCTAAAAGTCATCATTACATCAGCAACCATTGATCCTGAACGTTTTTCTAAACACTTCAATAATGCGCCTATCATTGGAGTATCGGGTAGAACCTACCCAGTTGAAGTGAGGTATAGGCCAACACTTGATTTAGCTGGCAATGAAAGTGAAGCAGAAAACGATCAACTGCAAGGTATTTTTGATGCTGTTGATGAGTTATGTTCGCAAGGCCCTGGTGACATTCTTATTTTCATGAATGGTGAAAGAGAGATCCGAGATACCGCCGATGCGCTAGGTAAGCGTAATTTAAAAGGCGTAGAAGTCTTACCGTTATATGCCAGACTTTCCAATGCAGAGCAAAACCGTATTTTTGCCCCACACAGTCACCGACGAATTATCTTATCAACCAACGTAGCTGAAACATCACTCACTGTACCTGGTATTAGGTATGTTATTGATCCCGGCACTGCACGTATTAGTCGTTACAGCTATCGAACAAAAGTACAGCGTTTGCCCATCGAGGCCATTTCGCAAGCCAGTGCTAATCAGCGAAAAGGTCGCTGTGGCCGTGTGGCTTCAGGTGTTTGTATTCGCTTGTATTCAGAAGAAGACTTTTTAGGTCGCTCTGAGTTCACAGATCCTGAGATCCTGCGTACTAACTTAGCATCGGTTATTTTACAGATGCTTGGCTTAGGGCTTGGCGATATTAGTGAGTTTCCGTTTGTACAGGCACCTGATAGCCGTAATATCAATGACGGTATAGCCTTACTCGAAGAGCTTGAAGCGGTACATCCTTCAAAGAGAAGACAACAGACTAAGCTTACTCAATCTGGTCGTACTTTGAGCCGTTTACCTATCGATCCTCGCTTGGCGAAAATGGTTTTGTCTGCTGATAAGCTTGGCGCATTGCGTGAAGTCATCGTCATTGTTGCTGCCTTATCAATTCAAGATCCAAGAGAGCGCCCGCAAGATAAAAAAGGTGCGTCAGATGAAAAGCATGAGCGCTTTGCGCATCCTGATTCTGATTTTTTAGCATTCTTAAATTTATGGTATTACTTAGAGCAACAACAAGAAGAATTAAGCCGTAGCCAATTCAGAAAGCTTTGTCAGAAAGAGTTCTTAGCCTATATGCGTATTCGTGAATGGCAGGATATTGTTTATCAGTTGACCACAGTCTGCCAAGAAATGGGAATGAAGCTTACTGACAATCAGGCCGAAGTAGATAACATTCATCAAGCTTTGCTCAGCGGTATGTTAAGTCATATTGGTTTTAAAGATGAAAAACAGGTCTATAAAGGGGCGCGTAGTAGTCAATTCCATATCTTCCCTGGTTCTAGCCTTTTCAAAAAGGCGCCTAAATGGTTGATGTCAGCAGAGCTAGTAGAAACAAGTAAGCTTTATGCCCGAATGAATGCGAAAATTGATGTGACTTGGGTTCCACCGATTGCTCAACATTTGGTAAAACGAAGTTTTAGCGAACCTCACTGGGAGAAAAAACCGGGTTGTGTAATTGCCTACGAGCAGCAAAGCCTATATGGCATTATTATCGTTTCTAAAAAGCGTACTGTTTACAGCCAAATTGACCCCTTTGTCAGCCGCGAATTATTTATCAAAGAAGCTTTGATTGCTGATCAACTTGGTCAACAAGAAGGCTTTTTGAAATATAACCAAGATCTAATTGATGAAATCCACACGCTGGAGAAAAAAGCTCGTCGTAGAGATATCTTGGTAGACGAAATTACCTTGTTTGAGTTCTACGATGAAAAAATTCCGCAAGACGTTAATAATCGCGCTGCGTTTAATCATTGGTGGAAAAAACAAAAGCAAAAAAATAAGCGCTACTTGCATATGTCTCGTGACTATTTAATGCAGCATGGAGCGGAGCGGATCACAGAGTTTGATTATCCTGATACATGGCAACAAGGTAATTTAATTTTGCCTTTGAGTTATCATTTTGAGCCAGGACAGCCTGTGGATGGTGTCACTGTTAATATTCCTTTGGCACTGCTTAACCAAGTTAAAGATGAAGGGTTTGACTGGCATATTCCTGCACTCAGACATGAGCTCATATGTGGTCTCATCAAAAGCTTGCCGAAAACCTTAAGAAGAAACTTTGTGCCTGCGCCAAACTATGCTGATGCAGTTTTAGCAAGTATTGAACCAATGCAAGGGCGTTTAATTGATGCGCTTAGTAATCGTCTACTGAAAATGACGGGGATTCGTGTTGCTGAGGAGCAATGGGATTCCAGTACGTTGGATACGCATTTAGTGATGCAATTTGAAGTCGTTGACGAGAAAAATAAAGTTTTAGCTCACGGCAAAGATTTAATGAAATTAAAGTCTCAGTTACAAGGTCAAGTAACAAGTACACTGTCTAAAGTGGCAGAGCAGGGCATTGAACAAAACGATCTTACTAATTGGGAGTTTGGTGAGTTACCAAAAGAGTACACTAAGAAGCAGGGTAACTACGAAATTAAAGCATTCCCTGCGCTGGTAGATAAAAAATCTAGTACTGCCATTGAATTATTCGACAGTGAGTTAAAAGCACAAGCTGCGCATCAGCAAGGGTTGAGGAGACTGGTATTATTAAACGTACCGTCACCAATTAAATATTTGCAGCAGCATTTACCAAACAAGGCCAAACTGGGGTTGTATTTTAACCCATTTGGTAAAATACAAGATTTGATTGATGACTGTATTGCCTCAGGAGTAGATGCCTTGTTACAAAAACATGGTGATATTCGAGATGAGCAAGCTTTTGAGCAGGCAAAAGAATTTATTCGTGGTGAACTAGGTGATACGGTTGTTGAAATTGCCACTCAGGTAGAACAAGTGTTGAGTGTTGCGCACGCCATAAATAAGCGTATGAAAGGCAAGGTTGATTTAACTATGATCACCGCACATGGTGACATCAAATCACAGCTTGAATCTTTAGTTTTTAGAGGGTTTGTTAGTAAACATGGCGCTAAGAAGCTCAATGACTTACTGCGTTATATGAAAGCCATAGAGCGTCGCTTAGAAAAGCTTCCTGTTGATCCAAATAGAGACAGATTGTGTACATTAGAATTAGATAAAGTAGCTCAAGAGTACCAGAGAAAACTAGCGAAAATTCCAAATGGATTACCAGTTTCAAAAGAACTTGAAAATATTTTTTGGATGCAGCAGGAACTAAGAGTGTCTTTGTTTGCTCAAACATTAGGAACACCATATGCAATTTCAGCTAAGCGAGTTCTTAATGCACTCAAAGAGTGTGATTAATTGTGAATTCGCCTTGCAATTTGAGCTAAGCGAATTAACTTAATAAGAGGAACTAAATTGAGTATTGAAAAGGAAGTAGCATTGCCAATGACAACTCAAGTTAATGCTAAACCAACGCCTCATGTGTTGGTGGTTGATGATGAGTATTTTAATTTTGAAATGCTCACCACAGCGCTATCAAGTAACTTTGAGCTCAGTTATGCTGACTCGGGTAAGTCTTGCTTGTCTTCGGCTATCGCGAACCCACCTGATGCTATTTTACTAGATGTGTGTATGCCAGGACTTGATGGCTATGATACTTGTCGGTTATTGAAAAATACGCCAGAAACTAAAGACATTCCAATAGTAATGCTATCAGGGCTTGAGTCTGAGCAAGAGCAACAAGCAGGATTTGAAGCTGGCTGTGACGCGTACGTTGTAAAACCTTTTTCAATGCAACAATTACTAGAAAAACTAAAATCAATGGTTTAGGAGTACTCTATGTTGCAAGAAGATAAACGCCGCTTTATGCGTATGTTGGTCGATGCTGAGGCGAAAATTTCAGTTTTAGAACAACAGCTCACTCTAGTAGGTAAGTGTTTAGATTTGAGTGCGACAGGTCTCTCGATTGCAGTTGAACAACCACTAGAAGTCGATACCATACTCGATATTCACATTGATTCAAGCAGTGCTAGCATTCCACCTTTGAATGCCCACACTAGGGTCGTGCGCTGTGCGCAAGATGAACAGGGTCAATATGTACTGGGTGTTGAAATCGTTCAATTCAATTAAGAAATTCCTTTTATATTTGTGATTGATTATGCTTGTTTAGGCCCTCAATCACCGGATCACAATTAAAACGTTTCTTTTAACAATCCGAGTAATTCTTGGACATTCAGTGAGTCGATTACGTTGCCTTCATCAAGTAACCTATCAGCGAGCTCTTTTTTTTGCTCATGCAGAGCGAGAATTTTTTCTTCGATAGTTTGCTCTGCTACTAATCGATAAACCGTAACAGGCTTAGTCTGTCCGATGCGGTGCGCGCGATCGGAAGCTTGGGCTTCAACCGCGGGGTTCCACCAAGGGTCAAGATGAATAACATAACCTGCTGCGGTGAGGTTTAATCCTGAGCCACCAGCTTTTAAACTTATTAAGAATATCTCTCCTTCGCCGCGTTGGAACGCATTCACACTTTGTTTGCGCTGCTCTGCAGGTGTTGCACCATCAATATAGTGAAAAGGTATTTGCTGTTCTTCTAACAGCGTTTTTACCGCATGTAAGCTACCAATGAACTGGCTGAATATCAGTGCTTTGTGTTTATTTTCTCTGAGTTCGCTCAGCAACAGGGTTAGTTGTTTCAACTTTGAGCTTTCGATGTCGGTATCTGGTGATACCAAAGTGGGGTTACTACATGCCTGTCTTAGCTTGGTTAACTCAGCAAAAATCTGCATGCGTTGTGTGGCTATACTTTGCTCTTTTTGAATTGCAGCCAGTTTCTCGACGGCATTAACTCTTATTGCTTCATATAAATGTCTTTCTTGCTCATTGAGCGGCACTTGAATATCTATATGTGTGCGTGGTGGCAGCTCAGTTAACACCTCAGATTTTAGTCGTCTAAGAATAAAAGGTTTAAGCAGAGTTTTTAAGCCAAAGGCGGCTTTTTTGGCCTTTATTGGGTCTTCGTCACTTTGTTCAATTGGTTGAGCGAACCGGCGATTAAAGGTTTTTAAATTCCCTAATAATCCTGGATTTACAAATCTAAATAAACTCCACAGTTCACTTAAGTTGTTTTCAAGGGGCGTTCCTGTGGTAATCATTCTAAATTCGGCTTTTAAAGCGCAAGCAGCTTGTGCTCTTTGTGATAACGGGTTCTTAAGTGCTTGTGCTTCATCAGCCACAATTGTTTGCCAAGTTATAGATTTAAGTAAATCTATATGACGTTGCAACATGGCATAGCTGATGATCAAACATTCATTACCAGTGAGTGCTTCAACAAATTCAGCCGTGGGGTTGTCAACAAAGTTGAAAACACTCAAAGTGGGTGTAAATTTCTTTGCTTCTTGTTGCCAATTAAAACAGACCGAAGTAGGCGCAATAATCAGCGTTGGCCCCTGTGATGCGAGAGCTTGGATCACAGCTAGCGCTTGTAACGTTTTGCCTAAGCCCATATCATCTGCCAAACATGCGCCTGCGCCCCAGTGTGCTAACTTCATCGCCCATCGAAAGCCTTCAATTTGGTAGTGTCGTAAATCAGCATTTAAATAAGGCGAAAGCTTAGGTTGTAACTTCTCAGCCTCCAACATACGTTGGGTTTGTTCTTCCCAGCTATGCAGGGTTTTCATGCGCATACCGGTCATGGCTTCATTGATCACTTTGCCTGCAAGTGGATGAAACTGTCCGTGCTCGCTGGCCATATTGATGGTATCGAGTCGGGCTTTTAATTGCTCTGATAAGCACAACACTTGATCAGACTCTAGCTTTATAAAGCGGCTACCACTTTGTTCTGCTAATTGCAGTAAATGCTTAACGGCTATTACTTTGTCATCATCTAGTTGAAGTTCACCTTGTAAATTAAACCATTCATTTTGACGATACATTGCAAGCTGTAAATGTTGCGTTTGCAACTCTGGCGACAAAGAAAGGGTTTTACCTCTGGGCCATCTTAATAACAAAGGTAATGAGGCCTGCTCTTGTTTGCTGATCTCTTCAAGCTTTAATAACACTTCATATGCATCTTGAGGTACTGAAACTTTAAGCTGATTTTCTGCCATCGCCTGAAAGGCTGGACACAGCTTATCTAAACGCTCAAGTAACTGCTGTTCAAACGCTAAGTCTCGAGATGTGGTTAGCCGCTCATGCTTTATTAATGCAGAGATATGCTTTGCGCCGATAGCTGGTTTAAAAGCCGGGCCTTCTTCACCTAAGGGCATCACGATACATGTAAACGTTAAACCCTCTTGATAGGGTTGTATGTTGATGAGAAGTTTATTAGGCGCAGTGATTGGTTTGGAGATTGATGCTTGACTATCCGCAACTGGTTTATTGTCTAAACCGCTTTGTATATCAATCAAAGGCGTTATGGCTTGAACACTTTGCAACAGCTCTTCTTCGGCTGAAATTGGCAGAACAAGCCCTTCTTCGCGGATAATGCGAGCTACTTTTAAATGCTCGGTTTCAAAGGTGCTAAAGCCATATTCATCAGACTGTATTTGATAAAAAGAGAAAACAGGGGCTTCGCGTTCTAATGATTTGGGTAAATGACTGATTGAAACATGGATCTCTTGTTGATGCTTGTCGATAAACACAGCGGGGGAGTGCTCAGAAACACTAATTGGCATCGTAAAGTCATCGTTAAGATAAATGTTCGGTGCGCCTTTGATTGCCCTAAGGGCTTTAAGGCCAGTTAACTGATAATGAGTGTCTGTACCTCGGTAATCTTCAAAAGAAAGCTTTTCAATAGCTTGAATGATGGTTTTGTCTTTTACAGTTAAGCAGTTTAATGAACTTGACGACTCTAATAACCGTTTGGCTGAAATTGGTTTTCCTTTACTCCACCCTTGAGCTGACCTTGTTTGTATTCGTGCGGTGAAATAGGAATGTTCACCTGCAAAGTGTAATTCCCAGATTAATCGCTCATCGCTATTTGATTGAGCACTATCGGGTTGAGATAGATTAGTAAGCGCTTTCAGTTGCGATAAAGCTCTCCCCCATCTTGGCTTGGCTTTAATGCTTTGGGTAAAATCAATCGTAAGCGGTGTCGATTCATGACGTAACTGACGAGCAAGATTAGCAAATAGCGTCAGCTCGCCTTGATCAAAATTGCTCACGAGCGTATTGACTTGTTCTCTATTTGAATTTGCGGTTTTAGAAGTCCAACACTGAGCGTAGAGGGTGAGCAAAGCCACGATATTCTCTGAAAATGCTGAGTGTTTAACGTCGTTTATTACTTCATTTAAATAGGCCTGCTCGCTGTTTAAAATCGCCTGAGTTAATTCTATAAATATAGATGCTATGAGTTTATCGAATGAGTCTGAGTACTTATTATTTTTTTGTTGTTTGCACAACTCAATGAGTTTTGTCAGTTTACTTGGCTGATTGTCGGCACCTTGTAACAGCAGCGAAAACTTCTGGAACAACCCAAACACACCACATAAGTAGTCTGACTTTTTCCCGTAGAGCTTGTTTTTAAGTTTGATAGCTTGTTCGAACTCGTCGGCTGATTCATTGATTCTTCCGCTGAACAAATTAATTGTGGCCAGTATTTGTCTGTGATAGACCGACTTAGCCTCGCCCGCAAATAAGGCTTCAGCTTTTTCAAATTCACCTTGCATTACTAAATGCTCGGCATAGAGCAACTTAAGCGGTAAGAATTGGCAATCATAGTTCACTTTTTTAAGCAAACTAAGCGGGTAGCTGATTGATGTGCCTTTTTCCTTTCTAAACGCTAACCAAGTCGCAAATGCTTGATATTGAATAGGCTCAGGGAGTGCTGAAAAAGCTAATTTTTTGAAAGGCATAAAGCAACATTCAAGCAGAATTTGGTTTCTTTTATGGTCAATGACTTGCGGGTTTTTATCTAGGCGCAGATGTTTTTCTAGGCTCTTAAATTCTTTGAGATAGAAATAGTCACGGGCGAGTCTTTGCTCATCTTGGAAGGTTTTCTCCCAATCGTATAGCTGTAAAACGGGCACAACGTCTTCAGCAAGCTTTAGAATTGGTAAAAAACTCCCTTGTTGAATACTTAGCTCTGTTAATTTATTTGCTAAAAGCGGATTGACCTTGTGAACATCGTCTTTTGCACTGAATAGCCCACTTTGCGCTAACACTTCAATATCAGGGCTACTCAATCGCAATAAGTTAGTAGGCCAATCAATGTGAGTTTGGTGATTAAGCTTTCTGCAAAGCTGATTGATATGTCCTCGACTCAGAGGCTTGTAAATGACGGCCAATACCAGCAAAAGCCTTTGTTGTTCTATATTGAGTGTTTCATATAGTTGAAACAGTAGATTTTGTTGCTGTGCAGTATGTTCTGAAATAAGCATGTGGGTTTGGCGTCGTTTGCAAAAATAAACCCCAGCATGCTGGGGTTTAGAAAAATTTTAATTTGTTTATCTGGCTTTATGCTTCATTAAGCGCTCTTTGTCTCGCGACCAATCTTTGTCTTTGATATCGGCGCGCTTATCGTGCATCTTCTTGCCTTTGGCTAAATGGAACTCCAATTTTACCCAGCACTTCTTCCAATACATTGCAGTTGCAATCAGTGAAAAGCCATCGCGCTCAGTTGCACCAATCAATCTATCTAGTTCACGCTTCTTGAGAAGTAGTTTACGATATCGCATTGGATCACAAATGACGTGAGTTGATGCACTGTTTAATGGTTGGATCTGAGCACCAAGTAAAAATGCTTCGCCGTCTTTAAGATGAATATAAGTATCAGAGATATTTACTTTACCTGCTCGGATACTTTTAACTTCCCAGCCTTGTAGTTCAATACCTGCTTCAAACTTATCGTGTAAAAAATACTCGTGTCGCGCTTTTTTGTTTAGCGCGATGGTATTGCTGTTTGTTTTTGGTGATTTTTTCTTTGCCATAATGGCGTAGTTTACCTACAAATGATCTGATTAAACAGGGCTTTTTTAGCTTTGTTACTTATTTTTACCCACTCATGCTTTGTAAACAAGATAATTATTAAAAAGCTTGCTAAAATCGCGTCAAAGCAAGTGGAGTAGCTATGCCGCAGATTGAAAAAAGTGCGCTGGTGATGTACAGCAGCCAAGAAATGTTTGATTTAGTCAATGATGTAAATGCGTACCCTGCATTTTTACCAAATTGTTCCAACGCAAAAATTATTTCTGAGGATGAGTCTTCAATGACCGCCAGTATAGAAATATCTAAAGCGGGCCTTAAAAAGTGGTTCACGACAACTAATCGTTTAGCCGGTAATAAAGTTGAGATGAAATTGGTCGATGGTCCTTTCAAGTCACTGAATGGTTATTGGGAGTTCACAGCCCTTGATGAGAAAGCATGTAAAGTGTCGTTAAATCTTGAGTTCGAATTTGCCAGTAAATTAATTGAGATGGCATTCGGTAAAGTATTTAATGAAGTGGCCAAGAACATGGTTGTTGCGTTTACACAACGTGCTAAAACCGTCTATGGAGTGAGATAATGATCAAGGTTGAAGTTGTTTTTGCGTTACCAGACTCTGCAACCTCTCTCTCTGTCGATGTCGCTGAAGGGTCTACGGCTGAGCAAGTGGTTTTACAATCAGGTATTGCTGAGAAATGCCCTGAAATCGATATTTCCAACCTGTCTCTCGGTATTTGGAATCGTACCGTAAAAAGTCATCTAGTGGTGAAAGAGGGGGATAGAGTTGAAATCTATCGTCCTTTGATTGCCGACCCTAAAGCCGCAAGAAGGCAAAGAGCAGAAAAAGCGAAAGAAGAAGGGCGAGCAAATAAGGTAACGGGTGGCAGAGCGTAAATACTCTTTGTAAGAAAACTAAAAAAGGGCTTCAAGCCCTTTTTTAGTTTAGAGAACTATTATTGCTCAAGCGGAATATTAAATTCTTCCGGCTCATCAAAATCACCACTAATTCGTGTAAGGAGGCCATTGTCAAAATGAACCACTAAGGATTTTCTATGTTCAGAGTCACGACCAATATTTAGTGTGTAGCTATAGTGCCAGCTGTCATCTGAAAAAGCATCTTTTGCAACCGGGCTTCCTAAAACATAAAGTACTTGCTCTTGTGTCATTTGAACACGAAGCTTATCTACGTCACTTTGCTCTAAGAAGTTGCCTTGTGGAATACTAATTCGATATACCCAACTTGAACAGCCAGACAACATAACAGTCATAAATACTGCACTTAGCCAAACAGCGAGGGATTTTTTTACTAGCATTAATTTCTTGATCCTTTTTCTTTTATTGTCTGCATCATACCGATTGCGTACAGAAGGTAAAGTTTCTTGATACACTTTGACGCTGTGAAGTTAAAAAAGTTTCTTAAAAGGTAAAAAAATTGGCCCAAGAGATAAAGGTTTGGTCAGTCTACATCGTCGAAAGCAGGTTGGGGCATTGGTACACAGGGATCACTAATGATGTTGCCGCTCGGGTTGAAGCACATAATGCAGGTAAAGGCGCAAAAAACCTAAAAGGAAAAGCGCCCATTAAATTGATTTACAGTAAAGCAATCGGTGATAAAAGTTCGGCTGCCAAACTAGAGTGGCACCTGAAAAGATTAAACAAAGCACAGAAGATTCAATTCGTAGAGTCTAATGGCACTTGCGCTAACGAGACGATAAAGTCACTGATAGAGTCAACCACTTTTTGATACTTTTCAAAGTTTATATTGTCTAAAGTGTCTTTTTTAGTGTGATGTTTATCATCTATTCCCATACCAAAGTAGATATAAGGAATTTTCTTTAAGCTGAATGCATAATGATCGCTGGCTTTATGCCAGTTGATACGATTGTCGTTGAGCTTTTTGTGCAACCTAAACTGAGACGAAGTTGAAAATACTTTGAATGATGTCTCTTGTCGTTTAAATTGCTCAATGTATCTTTTTGCTTTCTTATCGTGAAGTGCGTATAGCGTGTTTCTGTTATTTATGGCTAACATGTCCAGATTAATATTCAAGGCATAGTCATTAGTGTTGGTCTTACTCACATAATGCTTAGCACCATAAAGCCCTTTTTCTTCCGCATCCGTTGCTAAAAATATCACGTCACTAAAACGAGTTTGCTTTTTTAGAGCTTCTGCTATTGCTAATAAAGCAGCAGTTCCTGATGCATTATCGTTTGCTCCTGCATAGAAACTACTCTTTCGCCCTCCTAGATGGTCATAGTGAGCTGTGATGATAAGTTTTTTACCACACTGTTCAACAGTACAATGTAATGTCGCGATGACGTTGTGGCCTAGCTTTTTGCTAAAGAACCCACTCTTAAATTCAAAGCTCTGATAATTAACTTTAATACCTAAACCTTGAAAACGATCATATAAAAATTTAGCTGTGATATTGGGATTTAGGCTGCCAGCTTCTCTTCCTTTATGCGCAGGGCTGGTCAAAACGCTCATATCTTCATACAAACGTGTCGATGCATAAGCAGTATTGGCGTTAGCGACTAGCCAAATACTTAAAAGCAGCCAGCTTGCCTTCATAGCGTTGTTTATCGTGTGTAAACTCTGCATTTTTGAGCGCCAGTTTGAGATAACGTTCTGCACGACTTAGGTTTCCTTTATAGTAATAGACTTTAGCTAAGCCAAAATAACTGTCATGAAGGTCACTATCAAGCTTCCTCGCTTCATTAAAAAAATGTAGTGCTTTGTTTAGCTCATTTTTGGCGATGGCTTCATTACCTTTAACTATCATATAGAAGGGATTTATTTTTCGTATGCTTTCTAATTTTGTTTCGATTTTAAGGGCCAAATCGTTACGGTTTGTTAAGCGATATAAAAGAGCGGTATTGCCCAAAGCTGTGTTGTTATTTGGATCGACACTCAAAGCGTGTTGGTAGGTTTTTTCTGCAAGGTCATACATGTCATTTATGCGATATAAGATCCCTAGATTTCCCCAAGCACCAGAGTAAGCAGGGTCGAGTTCAATAGCACCTTTTAAATAGCTGTAAGCTAAGTCATATTCTGCTCTGATCATATGCATTGCCCCGCGGTTGTTGTAAAACATCGCGGTGATTCTGTCTTTAGTGATTTTGCTTGTTTTAAATTTTTGCTCCCTACTATTTGGGTCAAAATCTACAGTGATCGAGGTGGGCTCTAAAAAAAATATTTTGTTCGCTTCATTTTTTTGGAGTGTTTTTTTTATAACAAGATTAACATGACCGGTAAGCAGACTATAACCTTGGCTTTGATCCCAATACTCAGGAATATGGACCCGTTGAAATTGTGTTGAAAGCCCAAGATGTTCTGCGAGGCTATGGGCCAATATTGAAAGAGAAAGACAATTTGCATTGAGATTATAAAATGCATCAGATGCGACTAGATTAGCGCCACTTTGGTAGGATAGTGTACTGTCTCCATTATCCATTAAAAAATTGAGCAGCTGCTTTGCTTGTCTTATAGGAGATGCTTTTTCTTTTATATAGTGATCAAGTTGCGTTTTTATGTCTTCATTGAGAGAAAAAATTTCATCTTGAGAAACAATCTTTTTTTGTTTAAATACTGGCGTGTTTAGTAGTGCGTAATTAATGTCAGGTGTGTTGGATTGTGTGCTCTGACATCCTGCTAAATTGAGTAATAGCAGCAGTGTTATTAGTGTTGATAAAATGCGCTTCATACTTAACCAATTTCAACTAGTTGTAACTTAATCCTAGATGAAAAAATGGGGTTGTTGTATTTTTAATCGTTACAAATTATTACGCTTTAAACGACTGCATTTGAAGGTAGAGCAGCGTTAATGCTGCCCTTTTATAAGTATTTATTGTTAATTTACTTACTGTCGAAGCTCAAAACTAAACCATCGAGTGTTTTCGCTGATTCGGCAAGGACTTCTATAGCTTGCGAAATCGCTTGCGTTTCATCAACAACGTTATCGCTGGCGGCGCTGATTTGCTCAATGTTTAGTCCAACTTCAGCCACAACATTGCTTTGCTCTTCGGTAGCGGCAGCGATTAAAGTTGTCATATCGTTGATCTGGTTCGATGTCTCACTAACGTCTTTAAGAAGATCCACTGAGTTTTGCATACTCATGACACTATGCTCAGCTTGGCTTCTGGACTGTGTGATTTGCGACACAATATTTTCTGCTGCAAGAGTAAGTTCATTAATGGTGTTATGGATCTCATCAGTAGATTGTGACGTTCTACTTGCCAATGCACGAACTTCATCTGCAACGACCGCAAAACCTCGACCATGTTCACCGGCTCTTGCTGATTCAATGGCAGCATTGAGAGCCAAAAGGTTGGTTTGTTCTGATATCCCTCTAATCACTTCGACAATACTTGCAATTGACCTGGTTCGCTCAACGAGAGAATTAACTTGTTCTGCCATACCATTAATATCATCGGCAAGTTGCCCTAATGTAATTTGAGAACGAGCAATTTCTTGTTCGCTATGCTTAATCGTATTTTTACTCGACTCAGTCAATTGGGCAGAATTATGCGCATTACCTGCAATCTCTTGTACCGTTGCACCCATTTCATTTATCGCCGCAGCGACGGACAATGTTTGAGACTTTTGTTCATTGAGGGCATGACAAGTTCGATTACTTTGATTTGTCAGTTTAAGACTCGTGGTACGAATTTCATGACTTTCATTTGCCACTTGTTTGATAGCTTTCTCTATCTTCGAAATAAACTGATTAAAGCCGTCACTAAGCTCTTGCAGTTCTGGATGAGTTGATTCTGGTAATCGATAATTTAATTTGGCATCGCCACTGCCTAAATTAGCAAAGAGTTGAGCAATCTGAGAAAGTGGCGCTGCTAGAGTGCGAGCTAAGAAAAAGCTGACTAAACAAGCAAAAATCGCAATGATGCTGGCATAGCCTACGATTTGCCATTGAAGGCTTCGTATTTCTGTATAAACTTCATGTTCTGGAACTTGAGCAACAACAAATAAATTAGTGCCTTTAATTTGCTGGCTTGCAATCACTTGCGCTTTATTATTCAAAGTGACATTAATAAGGTTTGATGCGTTATCCTGTAGCAGCGCATTGGAATTTGTATTGCCATATAAGTCTTTTAATGACTGTGCTTGAGTTGAGCGACTGTCTGGGAATAACTTAATAGCCCCTGTATTATCAACTACGAAAACAAATCCAGTCTGCTCTAAAGTAAATTGACTGAGCATGCTCTGCATATCATTGACGCTTTTAGCCAGCCCAGCTAAACCAACACCATTCAACTGTTGGTGGTTCACGAACATATTTACTTCACCAGTGGTTTCTCTGAAAATACTGATTGAGTAGGCATCACCTGATTTTGTGAAACCATAAAACCAGCCGTCTTCTTGATGGTTCAAAACACGTAAGAATCCGTGTTGATTCCAGTACTCTGCCGTCTCACGGTTTGCCCAAGACGCAGTGGCTAAATCAAACTGCTTTGCAATACGTTTCAATTCAGATAAGAGTAGGGTGTCATTCTGTCGGTGGTTTTTAACATTAGCGAGGATAAATTGGTTACTTGAAAGCAGCTCTGCAGCATCTTTCATTTGCGTAATTTGTTTTTCTATCGATTTGCTTATATTTTCTACTTTACTTGGCAATTCAGAGTGTACCATGCGTCTTTCGACCATGCCCTTTGCCTGGTAGGTAGAAATTACCCCGATGAGTGTTGCAACAATAATTGCAATTAAACTACCGAGAATCGAGATTTTTACTGTAATGGATAAACTATTCGCTTTCATATTACTTATTTTGATAACGAGTTAAGTAATTATTCTAGCACAGGAATTCTTTTTAATTATTGAAGTTTATTTTAAATTGTAAACAAATAGTAAAAAAGCCCAAAACTTTATAGTTATTGGGCTTGGTTTCTAACAAGCGAAACGTTTCTAAACAATCTTCTTCATTGCTGACATGTAACCGCGTAATGTCTCACCCACTTTTTCAACAGGGTGATTGCGAATTTCACTATTTACCGTGATTAATGCTTGGTTATCAACAAAGTTATCCGTATTTAATCCTACTCCAATGACATCAGTTTCAACGTTCTTCATAAAGTCTTGAAGTAATGGCAAACAAGCATGATTGTATAAATAACAGCCATATTCTGCTGTATCTGAGATAGTACGGTTCATTTCAAATAATTTCTTTCGTGCAATCGTATTTGCAATTAATGGTGTCTCATGAAGAGATTCGTAATATGCCGACTCTTCAATAATGCCAGCTGCAGTCATGGTCTCAAATGCAAGTTCAACACCCGCTTTTACCATAGCAACCATTAAAATACCTTTGTCAAAGAAAGCTTGTTCAGAAATTTCTTCATCTGTATTTTCTTGCTTTTCGAAAGCTGTCTCAGCGGTTTCTGCGCGCCATGAAAGTAGTTTGGCGTCGTCTTCTGCCCAATCGGTCATCATGCCGCTTGAAAACTCGCCGCTGATGATATCGTCCATATGCTTGTTGTACAGTGGACGCATGATGTGCTTTAGTTCTTCACTGAGATCAAATGCTTTGACTTTTGCTGGGTTGTTTAAGCGGTCCATCATATTGGTGATACCACCGTGTTTAAGTGCCTCGGTGATGACTTCCCAGCCATATTGAATAAGTTTTGATGCATATGCTGCATCAACACCTTTTTCTACCATCTTATCGAAGCAAAGCAGTGATCCAGTCTGCAACATACCGCAAAGGATAGTTTGCTCACCCATTAAATCTGACTTTACTTCTGCAATAAACGATGACTTCAGTACACCTGCTCTGTGTCCGCCAGTACCTGCTGCATAGGCTTTTGCTTGTTCAAGACCTTTACCTTCTGGATCATTTTCAGGGTGGACAGCAATAAGGGTAGGTACACCAAACCCACGCTTGTACTCTTCGCGTACTTCAGTCCCAGGACACTTAGGTGCAACCATGATCACGGTGATGTCTTCACGGACTTGCATACCTTCTTCAACAATATTGAAACCATGAGAATATGCCAGTGTTGAGCCTTGTTTCATAAGTGGCATCACAGCTTCAACAACACTAGTGTGCTGTTTGTCAGGAGTAAGGTTAAGAACTAAATCCGCTGAAGGAATAAGCTCTTTATAAGTTCCAACGGTAAAACCGTTCTCAGATGCATTAACGAATGAGGCACGCTTTTCAGAAATCGCAGAATCGCGAAGAGCATAACTAACATCTAACCCTGAATCACGTAAGTTCAAACCTTGGTTTAGACCTTGTGCGCCACAACCTACAATAACCAGTTTTTTTCCTTCTAGTGCTGTTACGCCGTTTTCAAATTCTTTTGGATCCATAAACTCGCATTGAGCAAGTTGTGCTAACTGTTCACGCAATGAAAGAGTATTAAAATAATTCGCCATGTTAGAGCCTTTAAATAATAAGTGTTTGTCTAGATACGAGTTTGAGAATAGGGGGTAGTATTGGTTTCGTAAAATGATATATTTGAATTACTGTGTTTCAATTTTTGAAATGTAAAATGAATCATAAACAACTTAAGTATTTCTTAGCGCTAGCAGATACCTTGCATTTTGGGCGAGCAAGTAACCTTTGCTTTATTAGTGCGCCAACACTGAGCCGACAAATAAAACAATTAGAAAAAGAGGTTGGCATGCCTTTGTTTATTAGAGATAACCGCAGTGTGTCATTAACTTCTCAAGGAAAAGCCTTTGTCGACTATGCCAATGCAACTTTAAATCAATGGCGACTTTTTAAGGGGCAATGTCAGACTGAGCAACAAGTTTTATCTGGTGAAGCTGACTTGTATTGTTCTGTTACGGCAAGTTACAGCTACATATATAAGTTGTTTGCGGCGTTTCGTAAGCAATATCCTGATGTTGAGTTAAATCTAAATACAGGGGACCCAGCGCTTTCAATATCGAACGTACAAGCCGAAAAAGCAGATTTAGCAGTTGCTGTTAAGCCAACAGAGCTACCAGCTGGTGTTGCATATACAAAGCTAGGTGAAGCTAGGCTGCTAATGATAGCGCCGACTATGGAATGTCCACTATCTGAAAGTATTAATGCGGTGACTAAAAAGGAACTTGATTGGTCAAAGCTGGCATATATTGTACCGGAACAGGGAGTTTTAAAGGATAGACTTGATGATTTCTGTACTCAACAAAACTTTAAACCGAAAGTCTATGCGCATGTATCAGGTCATGAGGCAATCGTGGCCCTTGTCAGTTTAGGGTTTGGAGTAGCATTAGTGCCAGATGTTGTTCTATCTCAAAGTCCTTTTAAGCAGCAAGTAAGAGTATTGCCTATTGACGCTGGTAACACCGATATAGAAATTGGTTTGATATCTAAATCTACAAGACTAAAAGATCCAGTCAATTTGGCTATTTGGAAAACTGCGCAACAAATATTTAATGATAGCATCGAGAATAATTGATAATTACACAATAAAAATAAGGTAATTGATATTAATTATCATAAAGATTACTAAATTAACCTTTTAATGGTGCTTCATTATGTAATTGATTTTAATAGGAAATGTAAGATTCTCTGCTAAGGGGTGAGTGTTTTTTGCACTATTTTTTGACAAATTCGCTATTTATAGCAGTGTAAATAATATTGATTGTTATTTAGATATGTGTATACTTTGCCGTAATTAAAATTTAATAATATCTAGTATTTTTCAAAGGACAATAAGAATGACCCTTCGTAAGTCTCTGTTAGCTACATCTATTTTAGCTGCAACATTAGGTTTAACTGCGTGTGGCGGTTCAAGCAATAACGAAACAACTACACCTGATACAACAACGCCTACAAATAAAGCACCAACTGATATCACTCTTTCTCCATCAGCAATCACTGAAGACACACTAGGTGCAGTTGTTGGTTCATTAAGTGCTACTGACGATAATGCTGAAGGTGCAACTTTCACTGTTGCTGATGACCGTTTCGAAATTGTTGAAGGTAGCCTTAAGCTTAAAGATTCAATTGCTATAAACTTTGAGCAAGAAACCGAAGTAAAAGTAACTGTAAAGGTTAAAGATTCAGGTGAATTATCTTTTGAAAAAGAGCTAACACTAACGGTAACTGACGTTGACGCAACAGATGGTGTAAACGTTTATGAGTTTACTTCAAAATTGGGTGAAGGCTCATCAGTTGCGTACACAGGCCAAATTGCTCGTCACGCGCTTTCTGCTGAAATCAAGTCTTACATGGGCAAGATGACAGTTGAGTACATCGAAACAAACGGTATTGCTGCTGCTGATGTAAGAGCAAAGCTTGACGCACTTTGGGGTGATTATGATTCAGTATCTGAAAACCCAATTTCACATTTAGGTGATGACTTATCTGCATATGAGCAGCAAACATTTGCAGCTATTTCAAGCTCAGGCAAAGAGTTAAGCGGTAAAATCGCTGGTGCAGACGCTGCTAAAATGTATAAAGAGTGGGAAGTTGAAGGTAACTTTAAAGGTGTTACTGAATTCGGCGCTCAAGCTAAAACACCTGAAGGTTTAGTAAAGCACTACTTTGATTTATTTATTGCTCAAATCCAAAAAGTTAACGACGGTGAAAGCTTAGTTGATGTTAATGGCGTTGCGATTACTAAAGCATTCATCACGCCAGAGGGTTTAGATTTAGTTCAACTAGTTCAAAAGCACACACTTGGCGCACTAATGTTCTCTCAAGGTACGGATGATTACCTTGGTGAAGGCCTTGAGTCTGACAATAAAGTAGCTCAAAAAGAAGGCAAACTTTACACTAAACTTGAGCACCAATACGATGAAGGTTTTGGTTACTTCGGTGCATCACGTAACTACCTAGAATACTCTGATGATGAGATTGCTAAAAAAGACGGTCGTGACGAATTCCAAGGAAAGAACGATATCGATGCAAATGGTAAGATCGATTTAGCGTCTGAGTTCGTATGGGGTAACTCATCGAATGCTGCTAAGCGTGACCGAGGTGCAGAAGTAACAACTGACTTCACAGCTGAAGCTATGGTTAACTTTATTGCGGGTCGTAAGATCATCACTGACAATCATGGTACAGATGCAGCTGATTTCTCAGAAGACGTAAAAGCTCAGTTTGACAAGCACGTTTTTGATGCTGCACTTGGTTGGGAAAAAGCGATTGCTGCGACAGTTGTCCATTACATCAATGATTCACTAAAAGACATTGAAAACCTTAAAGACGGTGAGTATACAACTGACGAGTTTGCATCTTATGCTAAGCATTGGGGTGAAATGAAAGGTTTTGCGTTAAACTTCCAGTTTAGCCCATTCTCACCATTTGCTGATAATGACTTAAACCCGAAGAAAGCTGACTTTGGAGAAGTTAAGTTTGTTGAAGTTCATACGTTAATGGGTGATCAGCCACTAGCTAAAGGTACAACAGATGAGTTTGAAGCTTACGCTGAGAAGCTAGTTCAAGCGCGTGACATTCTTGCAGCTGCATATGATTTTGCTGAAGAAAACGCTAAAAACTGGTAATATTTTTAGCTAACAAGTTGTTAAAAGGTTAGTGATTTAGGTTACTAACCTTTTTCTGTATCTACGATTCGAGATTTTAGGATTAATTTTATGTTGAGATCCGTAAAACTAAAGCCGCTGGCTTTAGCAACTTCTTTAATACTTGGTTTAGCTGCTTGCTCTGAAAGCACGTCGAGCAGCCAAGGCACAAATTTTGATGGTGGTACTACACCAGTAGTTGATAACGGTGGCAGTACAACAAGTTTTGACGAATCAGCACTATTAGCAAACCTAGTTGATAATGTTATGACGCCAACTTTCGTTGCGTTTAAAGAGCAAGCTGAAAAGAATAGCACAACATTAGCTGCTTATTGTGATATTGAAAAATCAGTCGCAGCGGGCGACAGTGCAGAGCAAGCAAGAATAGACGCACTTGCCACAGCGCAATCTAGCTGGAGAATTACAACAGCACTTTGGCAACAGGCCGAGCTAATGCAAATAGGGCCATTGGCTGCAAATGAAGGTGAGCTAAGAAACTTAATTTATTCATGGCCTGCAAAAAGTACGTGTGGCGTTGACCAAGATACTGCTTATTTTGAAGATGGTGTGATTAACTTAGACCAAAGCCGTCCTTATGATATTAAAAGTCGTACTGCCACTCGCCGCGGTTTGGTGAGCTTAGAGCATTTATTATTTAGCTCAGAATTAGATCATAGTTGCTCAATTGCCAATGATGCACTTGCTGATTGGAACAGCCGTCCTGATGGAGAGCGTCGTGTTGCACGATGTGAATTTGCACTAGAAGTTGCTAATGATCTAGTTGATAACTCAAAGGTGTTACTAGAAAGATGGCAAGGTGAAACAGGTTATGCTGTAGAACTTAAAAAAGCCGGTGAGCCTGATAACAGCTTTGATAGTGCCCATGCAGCTGTAAATGTGATTACTAATGCAATGTTTTATGCTGACAAGCAATTGAAAGATTATAAGCTTGCTATTCCACTAGGCTACTTCAGTAACTCTTGCGGCTTAGTTTCGTGTGCTGAAGACGTTGAATCTCCGGTTTCTGCAAACTCCTTAGCAAATATGAAAGCGAATTTAGCAGCGTTTGAGAAACTATTTACCGGTAATGGTAGTGAAGCTGAAAATACGACTGGTTTTGATGATTTCTTAGATTTTGAGAGTGGCTCTGATATAAAAGAAGCCATGCTGAAAGGTATTCAGGATTCAAATGCAGCAATAGACGCAATTAACGGTAACCTGCAGCAAGCACTTGTAAATGAGAAAGAAAAAGTTGAGCACACTCACGCTAAAGTTAAAGATATTACAGATCATCTCAAGCATGACTTCATTAATAAGTTGGCACTTGAGCTACCTAAAACTTCAGCAGGCGACAATGATTAAAGAGCGAATTCTATGAAAAAAACACTTTTAGCATTAGCTGTGGCAAGTATTGCGACGTCTGCGTTTGCTGATAACAAACAGGAAACAAGCGGTGATGATATTGAACACATTACAATACTAAGCCATACAGATAAACTTCGCACTGAGGCTGGTTCAACGACTTTGCTTACCGAAGTTGAATTAGAGAAGTTTGAATATGATGATATTCATCGCATCTTGAGCAAGGTACCAGGCGTGAATATTAGGGAAGAAGACGGTTACGGTCTGCGCCCTAATATTGGTTTCAGAGGGGTAACACCTGAGCGAAGTAAAAAGATCACTATCATGGAAGATGGCGTGTTAATTGGTCCTTCTCCTTATTCAGCGTCAGCTGCTTATTACTTCCCTGTGCCTACACGTATGACCGCAGTTGAGGTATTTAAAGGCCCAGCAGCGATTAAACATGGCCCGCAAACAGTGGCTGGTGCACTCAACTTTGTTACTAGACAAGTACCTGAGTTCACCGAAGGTGGTATTGATATCGCAAGAGGCACTGACGGATATGAAAAAGTACATGGTCATTTCGGTTCTGTTGTTAATAACGTAGGCTTTTTAATTGAAGGTGTGAACCTAAAAGCGGACGGCTTTAAAGACCTAGACGGCGGTGGCAATACTGGTTTTGATAAAAATGACTTACTAGCTAAGTTTAATTACCAGATGTCGAATGATGGTGTTGATCACTCTTTTGGTCTGAAATTATCTTACGCAGATGAAAAGTCAGACGAAACATATTTAGGTCTAACTGATGCAGATTTTGCTGAAAACCCATACAGACGTTATGCAGCGACTCAGCCGGCATTAATGGACACTAAACACCAACAGATTATGTTTTCTCATAATATGTCAGACGAAAACTTATCAATGACAACCCGTGTTTATCGACATGATTATGAACGAGCTTGGTTGAAGCTTAGTAAGATAGTAGGCTCTCAAGCTAGTTTGTCAGCTATTTTGGCTAACCCTGAAAAATATGAAAGAGAATACGCGGTTATCTCTGGTACTCAAAACTCAGTGGAGTCAGGCAGCACAACGCATTATTTACTAATGGGTACAAATGACCGCGAATACTTCTCTCAAGGTATTCAAGTTGATGGTAATTATGACTTTTCAATTCAGGGTGTTGAGAACAAGCTTGCTTTCGGTGTTCGATTACATGAAGATGAAATTGAACGAAAGCACTTTACTGAAACATATGAAATGGAAGACGGTTTTTCTGTAAAAACAGCTGAAGAAGCCGTATTCACCACGACAAATATCGAAAACACGAAAGCGCTTTCAGTTTACATTGAAGATACTGTAACGCTGGGTAATTTAACGGTATCTGCAGGCGTGCGTGGCGAAAGCATGGATATGTACTATACAGATAAAAAAGATGTTGACGATTGGCAAAAGAAAAAGACCACCATCTGGTTACCAGGTGTAAGTGGCTTTTATCAATTAAATGATGACTCTGGTTTATTGTTTGGTGTGCATCAAGGCTTTGTTCCAAGCAGTCCTAAACAAGCCGCAGATATCGAAGTTGAAAAAAGCGTTAACTATGAGTTTGGCGGCCGATTTAACGACGGAATTACGCAATTCGAAGCAGTTGCATTCTTCAATGACTACAGCAACTTAAAAGAAAGTTGCGGATTTTCAAATTGTGGTATCGATGAGGCAATTGATCAGGAATTCAACGGTGGCGAAGTTGATGTATATGGGCTAGAAACACAATTTTCTCAGCGCTATCCTCTAAACTTACAAATAGATATCCCTTATGGCTTTGTTTATACATACACCAAAGGTGAGTTTAAAACAGATTTCACATCAGACTTTGATCAATGGGGTAGAGTGACGTCTGGTGACAGCCTTCCATACGTTCCTAAACATCAGTTTGCATTTAATATTGGTTTTGAGGCAAGCGAGTGGTACACCAATTTAAGCATTAAAAATGTTTCTTCAATGCAAGAAAGAGCTGGTGATCTAGTTGATGATAATGGCGACATTATTGCAGATGGTCTTAATGATGCAAAAACTGATAGTGCGATTACGGTTGATATATCTGCGGGTTACGATTTTGATAAGTATGGACGTATCTATCTTAAGATTGATAACCTACTTGATGAAGAGAAAGTAGTCAGCCGTCGACCTTATGGTGCGCGCCCGAGTAAACCAAGACAAGTTATATTTGGTTATAAATATCAGTTTTAAAAGATATTTTATTTGTATTAAAAAAAAGGGCCGCTTGTGGCCCTTTTTCGTATAATTTTATGCTTAATACAGAACGATATAAATACATAAGTTTTTTATAAATTTCATATGTCATAATATATTGAGTCTATTTAAACAAAATTACCTCTCTCAATTTCTGTGTTAAAGGAGAAGGCGTGTTAGAACAAATATGGCAAGATATATCAGCCTTGCCTTCATATTTAATTGATGCGAATAAACGAATTTATATCCCTTATTTACTGAGCGCCATTATCATGGCTTTCTTCGTTTATTGGGGGGCTTCAAAGAGAAAAAGTATCAAAGGTTTTCTAAGCTTCTTATTTCCCAAAAGAGTGTGGTTGTGTAAAAGTGCGAAATTAGATTACACACTGTTGATAACCAATAAAGTAATTAAAGCAGCAACGTTTGCACCAATTGTATTGACCATGGTGCCTGTCGCCATAACTGTCACAGATTTCCTTGAATGGGTGCTTGGCAAACCGCTTATGTTGCAATGGTCAGAGGCTGTTGTGGTTGCTTTTTTTACACTCATACTATTTCTGCTCGATGATTTTACCCGATACCTACTACATTTAATGCTTCATAAAGTTCCATTCTTATGGGAGTTTCATAAGGTTCACCACTCAGCTAAGGTGCTAACTCCTTTTACTATTTATAGAACCCATCCCGTTGAGAGTTACTTATATGCTTGCCGAATGGCTATAACCCAGGGGGTTGCGGTTGGGATTGGCTATCATTTATTTGGGACTTCTTTGAGCATGTTTGATATTTTAGGCGCGAATGCTTTTGTATTTTTGTTTAATATTTTTGGTGCTAATTTAAGACACTCCCATATTTGGTTTAGTTGGGGAGACAAATTAGAAGGGTGGTTTATTAGTCCTGCTCAGCATCAGGTTCATCATAGCGATAACCCTAAACACTTTGATACCAACTTGGGCTCGGCATTGGCTATTTGGGATAGAGTAGGTGGGACTTTAATCAAAGCTTCCGAGGCTGGTAAGGTAACTATTGGTGTTGGTAAGTATGATGCTAAACACGACTCTGTTTACGCTATTTACTGGTTACCTGTAAAACTGGCTATTCTGAGTTTTATGCCTAAGAAGATTATCAAAAAAGAAGTATTAAAAGATAAAGAAATGAGTAAGTAATACTCTGTAGAGAAGATAGGCTGGCGACGGGCATTGCCAGCCTATAAGTCGGAGAGTAGGCTCCCCAGTGAATTAATGAACGACTTTGCTTTGTTTATAAAATCCAAGGTCATTAAGTGTTTCAATTATTTTCGGGTCATCTAATCTAGATGGAGCTGATTCTTTTCTCAAAAAATGGTCGGCCGGGACACTGTGCATATCTAACATTTTATTAAATAATACAGTGCGAATTGTCAGCGCTGTCATTCCGTTGTCTTGCAGCTCGTCAAGTCGGCTTTGCAGGTCCATAAAAGGACTCGCTTTTACATCATCAACCACGGCTGAAAAATTTGATTCTGCCTTACTTTTGCGCATCAATGCCTCTCGCTTGCCAAAAATTCCAAAAAGTATGAGCTTAAGATTAAGTATATATTAAACAAAAAATTGTGTTTAAAATAGAGACTTAGCTCATAAGACCGTTCCAGTTTACTCTTTTTTTGAGCATGATTTCTACGGCCCGTGTAAAGCTTTGTAAATCGACTTGCAATATCAGGAATAGGTATATTAGACGTCTAGATGTAAGTTGTTGAGTGTTCAATAGAAATAGTTATCAGTACCTTTTATAGTACTGATAACTATTTAAGTTTTTAATTAAATATCTTTTGTCTAACGTGTTCAGCGAAACCACTACCAGCCTCAAGATAGAAGTTATAGGTAAATTCAACACCCATTTCTTCTAGTTCACGTTGTTGATCTGGGTAATATGCAATCGCACTGACACGACCACTAAAACCTGATGCTCTAAGCTGATCTAGCGCAAAAATGTTTTGCATATGCTTGGGCATGGCTAACATAACCATGTCAACGTCCGAGTGGTTCATGCGCTGCCAGAAATCTGGATCGGTTGCATCTGCAAGTAAAACACGACGTTTGCGCTTCACATGTTTATCAACTACTTCTGGTTTGATATCTATTCCAGCTACTTTACCAGGATGAGACGCTTCTATGGTTTCATATGCACCCGTGCCAATTCGACCCATACCGAAAATAACTATTTTAGTGTCAGTTAAATTAACAGGTAATTCTTCCTCCAGCCGTTTGTCACTCTCAAATTTTAGTAGCCATGGCTCTAACTTAACATACAACTCATTTGCACGTTTATTTAGTGGAGAAGCTATCACAAAGGTAATTGACACTGCAATTGCAACAACGGTTAACCAATCGCTGGTGATGAGGCCTGTTGAAGCTGCTACTGCACATACGATTAATCCAAACTCACTGTAATTTGACAGCGTAAATGCACTTAACAAAGACGTTCGGGCTCTTAGTCTGAAGAAATTAGTTAATAGGTAGTAAAGTATGACTTTGATGGGTAAGACTAAGACAAGCATAACTGCAACGAACAGTGCATTAGGTGTAATATTTGCATTTAAACCAATATTCAAGAAAAAGCCGACAAGTAAGATGTCTTTAACATTGAGTAATGATTTAGACAGCTCACTGGCCTTTTTGTGCGGGGCAAACATCATGCCTATGATAAGTGCACCTAAATCACCTTTTAATCCTGCAAACTCAAAGGCATGGTAGCCGATAACCAAGGCGAAGAAGAAGCCGAATAGAGGTAAAAGTTCACCATGTTTAGAGCGATTTAGCACCCAGAACATGACGGGTCTAAATAAAGGTAGTGCTACTAACAGCCCAAGCGCCCAGATATTTGGCACTTTACCAGTGCTGACAGCCAAAAAGATAACTGCGAAGATATCCTGCATAACCAAGATTCCAATGGCTATTTTACCGTGTAGAGCAGACATTTCACCGCGTTCTTCTAATACCTTTACAGCAAATACCGTGCTTGAGAAGCTAAAAGCAAAACCTACAAGTAAGGCACTTGAGGTATCTAATGCGCTGAATAAGGGCAGTGATGCTGCACATAATAATAATAATAGACTGGCAAAAAATGTGGTGCTTAAAACAATATGCAGTGTTGCTGGACCCCAAACCTGAGGTTTAACTAAATTACCAACTTTGAGCTTTAGACCAATACTGAATAATAGTATTGTTACACCGAGATCAGCTAACTGAGTGAGTAAATTAGTTGTCTGATGACCCATGAGATTTAGAATAAAGCCGGCCATTAAAAAGCCAATAAGTGGTGGTAGCTTGAGTTGATAAATAGAAAATCCGCATGCAAATGCGACAGCAAAAAACAACAGTTCCATATTCAATATAATTAAGCGAAATTGATTTAGCATATTAGCAAAACTGACTGATTTATAAATCAAAACTTTAGGATAATAGTGCGCAAAAATTGAGTAACTTGTTATCACTGAAAGATATTTGCATTAAAAACATAAATTTTCGCTGACAAGATTTATTAAATGTGGTTAAGATGCAGTTAGAAGGAATAATCTCTACAGGAGAGGCGATGTTTAAAAAAATCCTTGCATCTGTGGGTATCGGGGCTGCGAAGGTCGATACTATTTTAGAAACTGAACATTTATATCCAGGTCAAAAGTTTCAAGCACAAATTATTGTTGAAGGCGGAGATGTTGAGCAACAGGTATCCGGCCTAGAGTTAGCACTGATGACACGAGTCAAAGTTGAGTCAGATGATGGCGAATATTTTACTAACCATGTTTTAGACAAATGGCGTATATCAGAACAATTTGTAATTGGACCAGGTGAAAAGAAAGTCATCCCATTCGAAGCTAGACTGCATTCAGAAACCCCAATTACTGAGTTAAACGCGGGTTACAATCACTCGTTCGTTTGGGTTGAAACTGGTCTTGATATTGATTTGGCCATTGATCCTAATGACAAAGATACGCTGCATATTTACCCGAATGAAGCAGTTAAAGCTTGTATGCAGGCTATGGACAAGCTAGGTTTTAGCTTAGTAAAAGCGGATGTTGAAAAAGGGTATCTGAGGGCTTCTAGTTTCCAATCAACGTCTGGTTGCTATCAAGAGCTAGAATATAGACCAAACTCGCGTTCGTTATTTGGCATTCAAGAGATTGAGTTGTCATTCGTACCTGAAGCACACAATACTCACGTTTTAATTGAACTTGATCGTGCATTTAGAGGTGATGGGTATGTTGATTTAACCATCGAACATGATCATGTGAATGTGTCTCAACTATGTGACCAGTTAGAGAGACTATTTAACTAAATTAGTACGTTATAATTTGTAAAAAGCCTAGCCTAGCTAGGCTTTTTTATCGGTGGAAAATATGAATTGGTATACAAGACAATTTTCAGAATTAGATACTCTTACATTTTATAAACTTGCGAAAGCAAGGGTAGATATTTTTGTAGTTGAGCAAGAGTGCGCTTATCCTGAATTAGATGATATTGATATTCTGAAGGAGACCAGACACATTTATTGTTTAGATGATAAGCGAAATATCATTGCCTACGCGCGATGCTATCTAAAATCAGCCCGTGTTGCGGCGATTGGAAGAGTGATTATCACTGAACCAAATAGAGGGAAGGGGCTAGCATCTGCTTTGATGAAGGAATCACTAAATGTATGCGCGAATGTATGGCCTGAATGTGAAGTTCAATTGAGTGCTCAGACTCATCTTACACCTTTTTATGCAAGGTTAGGATTCAAAGCCATATCTGATAGTTATCTAGAAGATGGTATTCCGCATACTGATATGCAATTAGTACAATAAAAAAGCGAGTTTGATACTCGCTTTTTTATTAGGTATCTAGCTCTGTTTAGAAAGAATGAAGAAACACCATAGCAATTGCCAGTGGGCAAACAAACTTGATGTACCAAGGCCACACTTTCCAAAAAAGAGTACTTTCTGCTTCATCATGTCCATTTTTAATTTCGCCAAGCAGTTTATTTCTATGCCAGATCCAGCCGACAAAGATACAGCAAAGCATACCAATTAATGGCTGAGAGAATTGTGTAGTCAAACTTACAATAAAACCAAACAGTGCAGAGAAATTAAAAATAATGGTGAAACTGACTAAAGAGATAAGACCACCAATTATCCAAGTTGCTTGAACACGGCCTAAAGTAAATCTTTCTACAGCATAAGATACTGGCGCTTCAAGCATTGAAATAGATGATGTAAGTGCAGCTATACTCATCAGTGCAAAGAAAGCGAAACCGACGAAGTAGCCTATATCTCCCATGCTTGTAAATAAAGCAGGTAAAACTTGAAATACTAATGTATCTTCAGATAACAGGGCACCAGATTCTGAGAAAATAGCAACTCCTTGGGCTTGTGCAACATACATAGCAGGAATAATTAAAAGGCCAGCCACGAATGCAATGAGGACATCGATAAGCGTGACATAAGCACCTAATGAAATTAAATTTTCTTTTTTACTAATGTATGAACCATAAATAATCATCACACTCGTGCCCAAAGACAGCGAGAAAAATGCCTGTCCAAGCGCGCTTACCAATAATTGCGGGTTCAGCAAAGAGTCAAAATCAGGCACTAAGTAAGCCTTTAAACCTTCCATTGCGCCTTCTTGTGTCATGACATACATTATAAGCAGTGCTAAGATACTAAGTAGGGCTGGCATTAGGCGCTTTGACCATTTTTCTATACCGTTTTCAACGCCTTTGCTGATAATAGTTATAGTTAAGATTATAAATAAGCTAGTAAAGATAAGATCGCGCTGAAACGACTGACTGTTAAGCCAAGCAGATGAACTTTCTAAACCAGTCATTGCAGCAATTGGCTCTGCGGTAGCACTGAACATCCAGCCAGCAACAATTGCATAGAAGCTTAGGATTAAACCTGAGCAAATAATACCGCCAAAACCGACGATGAATGCGAATTTTTTCTGTAATGGTGAGTTAGCTAATTTTTGTAAAGAGGATACGGCGTTTGCTTGGCCATGACGACCAATCACAAGTTCGGCCATTAAAGCAGGGTATGCTAAGCAAAAAGCCAAAATAAGATACACGAGCACGAATGCAGCGCCACCGTTTGAGGCGGTTTGAGTTGGGAAGCCCCAAATATTTCCAAGCCCAACAGCCGATCCAGCGGCAGCCATAATAAAACCAAAACGAGAACTGAACTCGCCTCTAACACTACTCATATCTTGTTATTCTTTTAAATTCTAAGGAATGGCTGACAATCTACTGCAAATGATGAAAAATAAAAAGACCTTGTCTTCAATCAATGCGGCTTTATTATATATCAGCTAAACATTATCGGCAGTTGAATGGTGAATCTAGCTCCGCCTAAGCTCTCAGACTGTGATACGGATACTTTCCCATGGTGCCAATCTACCACCTTACTGACAATCGCAAGTCCAAGTCCATAGCTTTTCTCTGCACGATTTCGATGGTTTTCCTCTTGAAAGAAAGGACTAAATACCTTGTGCCAGTTCTCCGGTGCGATACCTGGGCCGTCATCTTCTATTTCTATGTAGACATATTGTGAGTCATAGTAACTAGAAATCTGAATATGCTTGGTTGCAAAATCACACGCGTTACTGAGTAAGTTTGTAATTGCACGGGCTAACCAATGCAAGTCTGCAGTTATTTCGAATTTGGCATTTAGCTCTGTAAGTAACGACAAATTGGCTTTTTGTAACTTAGGTTGTATTTGCAAGCTTACTTCACTCAAATAATGAGAAGCGTGTGTTGTTTCAAAATTTAATAAATGAGACTTTTGCTCTAGTGTTGCAAAGGATAAATATGACTTAAGCATATCTTCCATTTGATCCAAATCTTTTTCCATTCTAAGAAGAATTTCATTCACTTTTTTGTTGTCAGGTTCATCAATGGCAGCATCCAAAGCAAAGCGCATGCAGGCTACAGGCGTTCGGATATCATGAGATAAGCTCGAAGCCATTAGTTTGTTTTCTGCCATTAGTTTTTCAATTTTGCTCGCCATGCCATTAAATGTTAGTTCAACATCTTTAATGTAAGTAAAATGGTTTGGCTCAATACGAGCAGAAAAATCACCGGCAGCAAACTGTTTCGCTTTGCTGGTTAATACGTTTAACCTTTTAGCGAGCGGTGATAATATGAACCACATAAAAGTACACACGCCAGAATAAAATAACAAAGTCAGTAACATATCACTGTTTTGCTCTTGCTCTGGTTTGGTTAGACGTAACTCGACATAATCTGGCATAAGATTTTTAGATGACCTAAGTAGATAAAAGCCAAGTTCGTCTTCAAGCAATAACCCTTGCGGCGTAAACATTTCGTTTTTTAATTCAGAGGGCAGAGCAAGACTTTGACCATCTTTATAACTTACATCTAGTGAAAACTCTTGACTGATGGTGTTAGCGAATGACGCACGTTGCTTGATAGGTTGTCTTTCCAACTGTTTGATAAATCCACCGGTGATGTTACGTTGCCACATGAAGTTATCATCTGGTGAGAAAGCTTGTTGATTAAATGTATCGATTAACCACCCAAGAACCACGATAGATAATAGCGCACTGGCAAGTAAATAAAGATAGAGTTTTTTCAAATTGGCTACACCAAATTATACATTGACATAACCAACATGGTTAAACATGTTGGTTATGAGAAAAGCGGCAGTCTTACCAAGCTGTAGGTACCATTAAGTACCCTTTACCCCAGACGGTTTTAAATTTTTCTGGGTGTTGAGGGTCATCATTAAACTTTTTTCTAAGTGCAGATATAAGCACATCAACACTTCTGTCCAAGCCATCGTATTCTCGACCTTTTGTGGCTTTAAATACCGCATCTCGAGATACTACTTCCCCGGCATTGCTTGCTAAAAAGTGAAGTAATAAATATTCAGCACTAGAAATCGCAATTTCAGTGCCGTCAATCGTCACTTTACGCGCTAATGTATCTATGTGTAATGAACCCACTTGGATGTTGTCATCATCCACTTCGCTTGAAGAAGATGATTGCTCCGAGGCTCTGAGAAGAGATTTTATCCTTGCTAGCAGCGCACGAGGTCTAACAGGTTTGATAACATAGTCACTAGCACCTACCTCTAAGCCAATGACCTCATCCATTTCTTCGTCTTTAGCCGTCATCATTACAATTGGCTTATTGTAAAATTGGCGAAGATCTCGACAAACGCTTATGCCATCTTGACCTGGAAGCATGAGATCAAGCAGCACAATATCTGGAGTGGTATCTTTGACCATAGCAACGGCTTTGTCACCTCTGTGGCAAATATGTGTTGTATAGCCTTGGTTATCTAGGTATTCAGCAACCCATTGAGCCAAAGATTCATCGTCTTCAACAAGTAAAATAGTAGCGTAGTTTTCCATGTTTCCCTCACTAAAACCAATCACTTAAATGTAGTATACATCTGATGTGAAGGTATTAAGGCGATTTTATTGTGACTTTATTATAAGAATTATAAGCAATAAAACTGCTTGAATACTGTAAAAAAATGTTTAGTGCACCTTTAATTTGCCCATTAACTCGGCAATTAGGTGCGCTTCGATGTCATGTGTCAACGCTGAAACCTCTTGATTACTGCATAAACCAGACACCTTCGTTAAAGGGGTCGTTTGATAAGCGACTTGATATTTAGGCACTGACACTTCTTCCTCAAATCGTTGCTCACGCGCTGCTTCCGTATTGTGCAAGTTAATGAAGTCGAGAACGGCCTGTTCATTTGCGATTACCTGCTGTTGAGTCAATTTATACACAACGGGTTTGTTAATAAACGTGTGGCTGGATATATTTGCCTGAGCAATCCAAACTACATCAGCACTCTGCTTATGATTTAAGCGAAAGCTCACTTTTACTTCGTAGTTGCTGCATAGTTTTGATTGGTTATTTTTTATGACTGGCACATTCTGAGATTTAATTTTTTTAGTTGCTTCAAGTTGTAAATCGATGTCTTGAGTTCTTTCTACTGAAAATTGCTGAACGTTTAGAATGTAATCGGCATCGTTATTATCGGCTACAACCAAGCCAAGCTCGGAGAGTTGCTTTACTACAAGTTGATAATGTAATTGCGTTAATTGAAGTGACTTGGGGTCAACCCAAACTCGGTTGTTTTTCTGAATGGGGTGCGCAGGAAGTTGCACCGACTTTATTTTTACAGGGTTATGCTTCGCGTTGTAAGTTAGAAAAACCACTTCTTTTTTTAGTAAAGGTTTTTCAGGTAAAGCAAGTTCTGGCGCCAACTGAGGGGTAAAACTACATGCAGAACTAAGCAATAAACCAACTCCAAGTATTGATAACTTACGCATTAAAATTCCTCAGATTAATAATTTATGCCCAAACACAAGACAACAAACGACAAAATGTTAGAATACCGTTATGAAAACAGGAGCAATTTTTATGAAGACCCTGATTTACGCAGTTATGGGGCTCTTCACCGTTGAATGTTTGGCATTAACTAAAAACGAAAACGCCGAGCAGCAACAGTGGCAGCAATTTGTAAATCGCTATTCTAAGCAAGTCGAAACAAAACTAAAAGAAAAATCCATTCCTGGTGCGGCATTAAGTATCGTTCAAGGTGATGATAGTTATTTTCAAAAAGGATTTGGTCGAACAAAAGTCAAAAAAGGCAGAAAAGTTGATGCGCATACACGATTTCGTTTGGCGTCAGTATCAAAGACGTTTGCAGGTTCGCTGACCGCTAAATTAGCTACTGAAGGGAAAATAGACCTAGACCGTGAAATCAGTCATTACCTACCACAAGCGCGTGATTCAAGGTTTGAAAATTTAAAAGTCTACAATTTATTAAGTCATTCTAGCGGCATAGTGCCTAATGCCTACGATAATCTGGTTGAATCTAGAATGAGTTACATCGATATCACAGATAAGCTTTTTGATATTCAACCAATATGTAAACCCAGTGTCTGTTACGGTTATCAAAATGTCATGTTTAGTCTTATAGATAGGGTAATACAAACCAAAACAGGGTTAGATTACAAAACCTGGGTTGAAGAATTTTTATTTGCGCCTTTAGGTATGCGTGATGGCGGTGTTGGTTTAAAAAATTTAACCAAAGACAAAAATTTTGCCGCGCCTCACGTTTTAGGCAGAAAACGTTGGCATACAGCTAGGTTAAAGAGCAACTATTACAAGGTACTTCCTGCTGCTGGTGTTAATGCAAGTGCGGCAGATATGGTCTTTTGGCTAAAAGCGCAACTGGGGCATTTTCCAGAAGTACTGTCATTGGATGCATTGACTGTGCAATCTAGGCCTTATGTGCAAACCAAAAGAGAGCTTAAAAGAAGAATCTGGCGCAAGCACGTTAAAGAAGCCCATTATGGCCTAGGCTGGCGCATTTATGATTTTGAAGGAACCTTATTGTATTATCATAGTGGCTGGGTACAGGGGTATCGCACCGATATTGTGGTTATCCCAGCAATAAACATAGGCTATAGTATGTTACTTAACGCTGAAAGTGGCTTAATAAATGAGTTAACAGTTGAGTTTATAAAGCAGGCGATTGAGTGGAAGGAAACGTCAACAGCAGATGCTGTTGACGAAAGAGCTTAGCGAGGAAGTTGGATTTTTTTATCTTCGCTTTGGCGGTATAACACGACAACGTGACCAATAGTTTGTACTTTATGCGATTTTGTTTCTCTAACAATTGCATCAAAAATCAGTTGTTTAGTTTCTCTGTCATTGGTCGGTACTTTCACTTTAATTAATTCGTGAATGTCTAAAGAATGATCAATTTCTAACATAACACCTTCAGTAAGCCCATTTGCACCGAGTAAAACAACTGGTTTTAGTGGGTGAGCTAGACCTTTAAGGTACTGTTTCTGTTTATTTGATAATGTCATATTGGTAATATTTACTAATCTTAGGCTTGAATTATCGCTATTCTACCGCCATCTACAGAATATTACTAATGAGTTGCAGTTAATATGGCAAATAAAAAGCACTCAGCGAGCTCAAAGCGCTGGTTAAAAGAACATGTTGATGACCCTTATGTTCATGAAGCACAAAAACGAGGTTTTCGTTCACGTGCTATTTTTAAATTAGAAGAAATACAACAGAAAGATAAACTGCTCAGGCCTGGTATGACTGTCGTGGATTTAGGAGCAGCGCCAGGAAGTTGGTCACAATATTTAGCTGAGGAAGTGAGTGAGAAAGGGCAGGTAATTGCGTGTGATATTTTACCTATGGATTCTCTAGCGGGTGTTGATTTTTTGCAAGGTGACTTTAGAGAAGAATCTGTACTAGATGCATTATTAGATCGTATTAATGGAAAAAATGTTGACGTGGTTTTTTCTGATATGGCGCCGAATATGAGTGGCAACATGAGTACCGACCAAGCTGGCAGTATGTATTTGGTTGAGTTAGCGTTAGACATGTGCCATCAAGTATTAAAACAAAATGGTGCATTTGCAGTAAAAGTTTTTCAGGGCGAAGGTTTTGATCAATTTGTACAAGAAGTACGTAATTATTTTAAAGTGGTCAAAATTCGTAAACCCAAAGCATCGCGTCCACGATCTAGGGAAGTATATATAGTGGCGACAGGTTACAAACTGTAGTACAGTTGAAATGCATTATAGTTGAATTTAAATAATTTTTAGATACAAGAGGTTAACTCCTTGAGCGACATGGCAAAGAACTTAATACTCTGGTTGGTTATCGCAGTTGTGCTGATGACAGTGTTCCAGAGCTTCAATGGAAACGATCAAATTGATCGTCAAACGAGTTATACGCAGTTTGTAAAAGAAGTGCGCGGTGGTGCAGTACGTGATGTCAACATCGACAGAAGTACAGGTACTATCTCAGGTGTTAAAGGAAACGGTGAACGCTTCCAGACTATCATGCCTATGTATGATGAGGACTTAATTAACGATTTGCTGAAAAATGACGTGAATGTCAAAGGTGTTGCACCTGAAGAACAGTCATTCTTAGCAAATATCTTTATCTCATGGTTCCCAATGCTACTGCTAATCGGTGTGTGGATATTCTTTATGCGTCAGATGCAAGGCGGTGGCGGTAAAGGTGCTATGTCATTTGGTAAGAGCAAGGCTCGTTTAATGGGTGAAGATCAAGTTAAAACTACATTTGCTGATGTTGCTGGTTGTGACGAAGCAAAAGAAGATGTAACTGAGCTTGTAGACTTCTTACGTGACCCATCAAAATTTCAGAAACTAGGTGGTAGTATTCCAAAAGGCGTACTTATGGTAGGTCCTCCAGGTACTGGTAAAACACTCCTTGCAAAAGCAGTTGCAGGTGAAGCAAAAGTCCCTTTCTTCACTATCTCGGGTTCTGACTTTGTCGAAATGTTTGTAGGTGTGGGTGCTTCACGAGTACGTGACATGTTCGAACAAGCTAAAAAAGCTGCACCTTGCATCATATTCATCGATGAAATCGATGCTGTCGGTCGTAAACGTGGCGCGGGCATGGGTGGCGGTCATGATGAACGTGAGCAAACACTTAACCAGATGCTAGTTGAAATGGATGGTTTTGAGGGCAATGAAGGCATCATCGTGATTGCTGCAACTAACCGTCCAGACGTACTCGATCCAGCATTACTTCGCCCTGGCCGTTTTGACCGTCAAGTTGTGGTTGGTTTACCTGACATCAGAGGTCGTGAGCAAATTCTTAATGTTCACATGCGTAAGGTACCTCTTGATGAAAATGTACAAGCATCAGTGATTGCACGTGGGACACCTGGTTTCTCAGGTGCAGACCTTGCTAACCTTGTAAATGAGGCTGCATTATTTGCTGCTCGAGGTAATAAGCGTAAGGTGAGCATGGCTGAATTCGATGCTGCTAAAGATAAGATCATGATGGGTGCTGAGCGTAAGTCGATGGTGATGAGCGAGCACGAGAAAGAAATGACTGCTTATCACGAAGCAGGTCACGCAATTGTGGGCCGTTTAGTACCAGAGCATGATCCAGTCTACAAAGTGTCCATTATCCCTCGTGGTCGCGCATTGGGTGTGACAATGTACTTACCTGAGCAAGATCGTGTAAGTCATTCTAAAGAGCACCTAGAATCTATGCTTTCAAGCCTGTATGGTGGTCGAATTGCTGAAGCGCTTATCTATGGTGATGACAAAGTCACGACTGGTGCAAGCAACGACATTGAGCGTGCGACAGATATCGCTAAGAAAATGGTTACTCAGTGGGGTTTAAGCTCCAAACTTGGTCCTCAGATGTACTTAGAAGAGCAAGGCGAAATGTACATGGGTGGTGGTTCTCATCGAATGTCAGGTATGTCAGATGAAACGGCTAAGTTGATTGACTCTGAAATCAAAGACTTTGTTACTCGCAACTATGACCGTGCTGAGCAAATTCTAAAAGATAATATGGATATCCTGCACAGCATGAAAGATGCGTTAATGAAGTACGAAACCATCGATGCAGGTCAAATTGATGATCTGATGGAGCGAAAAGAGGTGCGTCCTCCTCGAGATGCGCATGATCAAAAACCAGAGCCAAAAACTAAGGTTGACTCGAAGCCTGAAGCTAAGTCTGAGCCTGAATCAAACGGATCAGAGCCAGCATCAAGACCAACAAATGAGCTTGATGACAGCAAAGAGTAAATAATCTCAGTAACAGCCCCGATTTATCGGGGCTTTTTATTTTAATTTCTTCACTTAGCATATAGAATTGCGTTTGGTAATTTTTACCTTTTATTTCGGAACCTTCTTTTCGAAATAAAAGGTAAAATAAATACTTTATAGGACGCTTCTAAATCACATGATCCAATTATCTCTTCCTAGAAACAGAACGCTTGATTTAAACAAACCAATTATCATGGGGATTGTTAATGTGACACCTGATTCATTTTCAGATGGTGGCAATTATAATTCTGTTGATGACGCGTTCAACCAAGCCATGCGTTTAATTAAGGATGGAGCAGAAATTCTAGATATTGGTGGTGAATCGACTCGACCTGGTGCACCAGACGTTGCTCTTCAAGAAGAGCTGAAACGTGTTATACCTGTCATCAAGCGTATTCGTGAAGCCTCTGATTGTGTGATTTCAATCGATACCAGTAAAGCTGCTGTTATGGAAGCTGCTATTGAAGCAGGTGCAGACATTATTAATGATGTGAGAGCGCTTCAAGAGCCCGGCGCATTAGAGGTTGCAGCTAGACATTCTGATGTACCCGTATGTTTAATGCATATGCAAGGTCAACCTCGCACAATGCAAACAAATCCAACATATGAAAATCTTATATCAGAGATATCTCAATTTTTTGAAGAGCGAGTTTTAACGTGCAGTAAAGCTGGCATTAATCAAAACAGGATCATATTAGACCCTGGCTTTGGTTTCGGCAAAACATTGAATCATAATTTCGAAATCTTAGAAAAATTTAATGAATTTTCGAGGCTAGGCTTGCCACTTTTGGCAGGGCTATCTCGAAAATCTATGTTTGGACAACTTTTGAATAGAGAAACAAGTGAACGCGTTGCTGCCAGTTTAGCTGGTGCTTTGTTATGTGCTCAAAAAGGCGCACATATTATCCGCGTTCATGATGTACAAGAAACAGCTGATGTCATTGGTGTATGGCAGGCAGCGAGAAATGGAGTAACACCCTTATGACAACAAGAAAGTATTTCGGCACTGATGGTGTTCGAGGTCTAGTCGGCGAATTTCCAATTACGCCTGAGTTCGCGCTTAAATTAGGCTGGGCAGCTGGTAAAGTTTTATCTAAATCTGGCACTAAAAAAGTAATTATCGGTAAAGATACCCGTATTTCTGGTTATCTTCTTGAAACATCCTTAGAAGCAGGCTTAATCGCTGCTGGTATAGATGTGGTTTTACTTGGTCCAATGCCGACGCCGGCTGTTGCATATTTGACACAAACATTTCGTGCCGAAGCAGGTATTGTGATCAGCGCATCTCACAATCCATACCATGACAATGGTATTAAGTTCTTTAATGGCAAAGGTTTAAAGCTTGGCGATGAAGTTGAACTTGAAATTGAGGCTATGCTTGATGAAGAAATGACTTGTGTGCCATCTGAAGTGCTGGGCAAAGCACGTCGCTTGGATAACGCTGATGGTCGTTATATCGAATTTTGTAAAGGCTTATTTCCGAATGAACTGTCATTAGAGGGTTTAAAGGTCGTTCTTGATTGTGCAAATGGTGCAACCTATCACATTGCCCCAGACGTAATGCGTGAGTTAGGTGCAGAAGTCATTTGCCATGCCTGTGAACCAAATGGTACAAACATCAATCTAGAATGCGGTGCAACGCATGTTGATAGTTTAAAGCAAAAAGTTTTAGAGCATAAAGCGGATGTTGGTATCGCCTACGATGGAGATGGTGACCGTGTAATGATGGTTGACCATAATGGGCGTGTATTCGATGGCGATGACATCGTGTATATCATTGCGTGTCAGGCACACCAAGAGAATAATCTAGGTGGTGGTGTTGTTGGTACTGTGATGTCTAACATGGGCCTTGAAAATGCGCTTAAAGCCAAAGGTATTGATTTTGCGCGAAGTAAAGTCGGTGACCGTTACGTTATCGAGCTTCTAAAAGAAAAAGGCTGGAAGATCGGTGGTGAGAGCTCAGGCCACGTGTTGAATCTTGACCTCATTTCTACCGGTGATGGTATTGTCTCAAGTTTGCAGGTACTGACAGCTATGGTCTCGCAAAACAAGACATTGAAAGACTTAGGTGCGGGTTTCCAAAAATATCCAATGAAAATGATCAATGTAAAATATCAAGCAGGCACTGATCCGACACAAGCTGACGAAGTAAAAGCCGCTGTGAAAGAAGTAGAGGCTGAACTTGATGGCAAAGGTCGAGTCCTTCTTCGTAAATCTGGTACAGAGCCTGTTGTTCGCGTCATGGTTGAAGCTGAACAAGAGAAGCAAGTGCTAGACTTCGCTCAAAAAATTGCCGAAGTTGTTGAAAGTGTGAGCAATTAAACAAAATTTCAATTTTATTTCTTGTAACTTTGGGTGAGGCGAGTTAGTATCTCACCCGCTTTTGATGCGGAGTATCGTATGTCGCAACGCAAGCCTATTGTCGCTGGTAATTGGAAAATGAATGGTTCAGTACAACTTGTTGAAGAGATTTCTTCAAAAGTACTAGGCCAAGTAGAAGAAAAAGCATCTCTTATTATTTTTCCTCCAGCAATGCTTTTATCTTCGGCAATTGAAAAGGGTTTTGTAACTGGCACCCAGACAGTATCTGAAAATAATTCGGGTGCATTTACAGGTGAAACCAGTGCAGAACTGGCAAAGCAATTTGGTGCAGAGTTCACGCTAGTGGGGCACTCTGAAAGACGTAGCCTTTTTGGTGAATCAAATCAAGTTGTAGCAAAAAAATTTAGCAAGGCACAAGAAAACGCCTTAACACCGATTTTATGTGTTGGCGAAACAGAATCTCAAAGAGAGTCTGGAGAAACAGAACAAGTTGTTGCTGAGCAAATTAAAGCTGTAATTGAGCATTCAGGTATAGCATCACTGTCAAATTCTGTGATAGCATACGAGCCCGTTTGGGCAATTGGTACTGGTAAAACAGCATCACCTGAACAAGCACAAGCAGTGCACAAATTTATTCGAGATATGATTGCCGAGTATGATGGTCATATCGCAAATGAGCTTCGTATCCTTTATGGTGGAAGCGTTAATGATTCTAACAGTGATTTGTTATTTGCACAGCCAGATATAGATGGTGGCCTAATCGGTGGCGCTAGTCTTAAGGCAGATGCTTTTTTAAGTATTTATAAAAGTGCAGTAGGGAACGTATAAAATGTACGAGATATTATTGGTTGTTTACCTAATTATTTCTTTAGCGCTAGTTGGGATGATCTTAATCCAACAAGGTAAAGGTGCAGACATGGGCTCTTCATTTGGAGCAGGTGCATCTGCTACAGTTTTCGGCTCATCAGGCGCAGGAAACTTCATGACAAAGACAACAACAATTTTAGCGACTGTTTTCTTTGTACTGAGCATTATTTTAGGTAACCTAACAGCTGGTCAGATTAAAAAGACTGATGAGTGGGAAAACCTTTCAGCTCCAGTAGCAACTGAAGTTGCACCTACTGACTCAGACGTACCAGTTTCGAACAATAATAACTCGGACGTTCCTAACTAAAGAATTTGCGGATGTGGTGGAATTGGTAGACACGCCATCTTGAGGGGGTGGTGGCTTCGGCCGTGGGGGTTCAAGTCCCCCCATCCGCACCAAT
>CAYZOE010000008.1:0-19149 GCA_964479805.1 uncultured Pseudoalteromonas sp.
TAAATACTCTTGCAACTTAACTTCATTTTTACTGCAAAAGTGCAGTAAGGTAGCAGCTTGCTTATTTTGCTGACGACGCTTTTGTAATAACGCATCAACGTCTTCAGGTAATTCTTTGCTTTTGATAAATTCAAACCAAATGGTTTGCCGAGCAACGACTTTATCATCAACTGAGTTTTTGAAAATATTTCGCCACTTGGGGCGACCATGTTGTATTTTTCGCCAAGCCCATTGTGTAATTTCATCTTTAAAGGTCTCACGCAAACCGTAGATGAGACCAAGTAATGCAATCAAGGCTATCGTGATTTCTTGAAAAGTAGAACGCGCATTAAGTACTAGATACATCACAAATGCCATAATGACACCTGTGACTAGGCCTCTTACTAATCGTTTGAGGTTTAAGTTGAGATCTTGTGTTTTTTTATTAAATACCACGCCATGTTCAATCAATCGTTGTAATAACCGCATTTTGTTGGTAATACGGTTTGGATCATCAAGCGTCACTTGCGAATTGTAGTTATGTTGCTCTCTATAAGCGGTTTCTTCTTTACAAAATGCTAAAATCTTAATTCTTTCACTGCTAAACTCACTTGATTTTGGGCCTTTTGCTAGTAACTTTAAAAATGCCTGCTCGATGTGCCAACTTAAATAGTTATCGGCATTTTGAAAGTAAGGCTTTAACATTTGCTCTGGTGGCTTATAACGACGTAATTTCTTTAGTAACTTTTTAGCTTGTTCAACCAACTCACTGGCAGCGGGGAAAAAGTCGTTGGCTTGCTTTAATTTTAGTACGGCTTTTATATCTGCATCGAGTGCAATGCGAATTTGATATGAAAAGAGATTTAAATTTACTCTGTAACCGCTTTTTTCTCTTTTGTTTTGGCTGATATATCGGCTTCGAACTAACGGAAGATGGAGTTGTTCAGAGTAATAAGCGCAGTGCGTTTTAATGTGGGCGTTAAAGAAATCAACTTCATTAAAAGTATCTTTATTTATCCCCATTTCAGTCGGGATTGAAAAATACAAATCTAGTCGGCAGTCTTCCTTTGGTAATAATTGAGTGACAAGTTTAAAAGATAAGCTTTCATCAGGGCTTAATTTGGTTGTAGGCATTAATTAAAGATCCCCTTTATTACTACACGCCTTAATTTTAGCACAACCTATTGCTTTATATCATAAAAACTATTAAAGCTTATTGGCTTTAACTGCTTCTAAATATCGTCCTTCAATAAATTTCTTTTCTTTATTTAAGTGCTTTATCTTAGTTTTAGCTTGCTCTAATTCAGTTTGAAGTTCTGCAACTTCAGCAGGGTCGACTTCTCCACTAGTTTGCAATGATAACTGCTCAATCAACTGGTTTTGTTCGTTAATCTGACGTTTATAATTGTTCAACATAGCGGCCATTTCAGATTCACTTTGGCTAGCTGGAGCCATAGGTTCATTCATCCACTCTTCTCTTTGCGCTCTTAGTGAGATCACCTCATTTTGTAGTTTTTTATTGCTACTTTGTAAGTCCTCAAAAGAAGAAGTTTTTATCTCTAATTCTGTTTTAGCAACATCTAGCTTTTTAGCTGTAACATCTAAATCACCTTTTAATTTTCGGATTAACTTGTGAGATCGGTTCAACTTTTTATTTAGATCATTAATCGATGCTTGTTCCTCTCTCGTTATATGATCTGCAGTAGAAGAACGAATTTGAGCAAGTTGCTGCTCTAATCCAACCTGTACTTGTACTAATTCTGATAATGTTTTGCCATGCTGCTCAGAAAATTGACTCGCTCGTTGTACTGACTCTCTACAGAGTGCAATAACAGCCTCATGCTCCTCACTTGATTGCCCCTTTCCTGTTATTGATACAGCAAACTTCCTAAATTCGCGCAGTATCAATAACAATATATAAAACCAGGTCGCCAAAATAAGTAATCCAAAGTTGAGCGCTACATATTGATATGCTTCTAGAGGAAAAAGAGTGTCCACACACATTACCTCACTGTTATTAATGCTATAAGTTTAGTTTTAATGAAGAATTCTGCCTATACTCATTAGAGTTATTTTTTTTTAGGGTTAGATGTGAAAGTACTAATTGTCGATGATAGCTTAGCTACAAGAGAAATAATTAAACGCGCTCTAATGAACTATGAGTACCGTAAGCTATTTATTCGATGTGTTGAGAGTGTCGAAAAGGCAAGAATTGAATTGGTCGATTGGCACCCTCATATTGTGCTTACCGATTGGTACATGCCAGAACAAACTGGGCTCGTGTTATTAGAAGAAATACGCTTATTAAGACCTGAACTTCCTGTCGGGATCATTTCTACGATTGATGAAAAAGAAAAGATAATACAAGCGAGAGCAGCAGGTTGTAACTTCTTTTTATCAAAGCCGTTCACTGATGAACAACTACATACTCAACTGCAACCTCTTATTGAAAAACTCGAACAAATTGAGCTTGAGGTAGAGCAGTCAGTCCCCTTAAAAGAAGGTTTGCCATTACCCAAGACTGAACAATTAGAAAAATTAATGCAAAAGAACATTAGCGAATGCCTCACTTTAAACCCAATTCGAGCACAATTCTTTGATGAGTCCAAAGTTCCTAGCGTTATGGTTATTTATGCAGAGCGTGGAAATCAGAAAATCAGAGTTATTGGGGTTTTAGATATTTACGCTGTATGTGTATTGGCTAGTAGTTGTATGAATATAGAAAAAGAAGAAGCGTTAAAAGCAATACATGAAAATAACGTCCACCCTGATATCCTAACTGCGTGCAAAGAAGCATTGGAAAAAACAGCTTACGCATTTTTAGATAACCATAGCCGTATGAGTTTGTACGTAAGAAGTTGTAAAATCATCTCTCAACCACACCCTCGTCTTGAGCAATTATTTAGCTATCCTTTAAATAGCCGAATTGATTTAAGCTGTGAACGAGATGGCATGGCTCAAGGGAAGATGCTGATTGTGGGCGTTTGATACATTACTCCCACAACAAGGCATTTTCGAAGTTAAATCCAATTAATATTTTCTAAGTAGGTTTCTGCTTGATTAAGTACCGCAGCTCTTTGTTCATCGGTTTTCTTAAGCCAATTTTTAAATACCATGGCTGTACGTGGGTTGTTGCCCAGTTTTTCTTGATTTCGATGCATAAAATGCCAATACAATGAATTTAACGGACACGCGTTACTCCCCACTGTTTCTGTTACTTTGTAGGCACAACTAGAGCAGTAATCTCCCATCTTTTTCACATAATTTCCACTTGCTGCATAGGCCTTTGATCCGACGATACCACCATCAGCAAACTGGCTCATGCCTCTGGTATTTGGCATTTCAACCCATTCGATGGCATCGATGTAAACACCCAAATACCAAGCATCGACTTCATCAGGGTGAATACCTGCTATCAAACAGAAGTTCCCAGTTATCATTAACCGTTGAATATGATGAGCGTAAGCATAATCAAGTGATTGACTGATTGCATGATGTTGGCAATTCATTTTGGTATTGGCATCCCAAAACCAGCTTGGCAGCGCACGCGTTGAGTCTAAGTTATTCAATGTTGCGTAGTTCGGCATATTTGCCCAGTAAACTCCTCTGACGAACTCTCGCCAACCAAGTATTTGCCTGACAAAGCCTTCAATTTGCGCTAAGTTAATTTTGCCATTTGATTGTTTATAGTAATGGATCGCAGTATCAACTACCTGCTTAGGCGACAAGATCTTACTATTTAATGCGAATGAAATGCGACTGTGATACAAACTCCAACCTAAGTCTCCACCTAAACCTTTAAGCTGTCCCGTCATGGCATCTTGAAAGCGGCCAAAGTTAGGCAAACACACTTCACAAAAAAAGTTTAGCAGCTCTACAGACTGCTTTCGGCTTATAGGCCATAGTAATGTGTTATCACCTTTACCTATGGTACTTATATTGTGCCGTGCAATACGCTCGTTTATTTCAGTGACATCATTGCTAAATAAAAGAGGTCGCGGTACGTCGTTTAAATCTTGTTTTTTTAGCTTCTCGCGATTGTCTTTGTCGTAATTCCATTGACCACCTTCAGGTTCACCGTTTTGCATTAAAATATCGAAACGTGCGCGCATCGTACGATAAAAATGCTCTAACCGATGTTTTTTGTTAGCTTTAAAGTATTGCCCTAACTCTTGTTCACCTAAATAGAAATGCTCGGTTTCAAAGCCCATGGTATCGATTTCTAGACTTTGGCAAAATTCGCTTATTTGTGTGCGAAGCCTCGCTTCATCGGCAAGTTGATATTCAAATTGCTCAATACCGAACTTTTGGATTAAGTGAGATAACAACTCAGGCAAACTCTTATATTCTGCTGTGTCGTCCAAGGTTAGGTGCAAAACGTGGAACCCTGCTTGCTTTAAGCCCGCTGCAAAGCCTTGTATTGCCGCAAAAAACGCCTGTACTTTTTGAATGTGATGCACTGTATAAGTGGCTTCTTGATGTAACTCAGCGATAACATACAACACAGTATCGTTTTTATCTTGATACCAACTGTGACTGGCATTGAGTTGATCACCTAGAATTAATCTGAGTGTTTGATACTGATTATTCATACCAACTCCTTATCTTGTTTGACTTTATTGCTCGCACAACGTTTAGAGCAATACTTCACATTTTCCCAATCACGCTGCCACTTTTTACGCCATGTAAAAGGTCGCTCACACACAGGACATAACTTGGTAGGTAATTGGCTTTTCTTCATGTTACTTTTCATCTTTTTCTAATCTGGTCTTACATGGCGGGCGAGTAAGTGACTGACTTGAGCTCGTACTTCGGGACGCTTGCGCCATTTCCACAATAAGTCTTGCGCTGCTTTATAACTCTTTGCCACATCAACAATAGGGTCAGGATAATCTTCACCAAGCTCAACGCCATACATAAGCTGCTCCATTGGTGAAAGCTGCCAAGGTTCATGTACTAAAGGGGCGGGAATGCTGGCAAGCTCAGGCAGCCAGCGTTTAACAAACTCACCATCTGGGTCTTTTTCAAGCCCTTGTTTGACTGGGCTATAGATACGTATGGTATTAAAGCCTGTAACTCCTGCCTGCATCTGCATTTGGCTGTAATGAATGCCTGGTTCAAAGTCCAAAAATAGACTGGCCAAGTAAGGGGCACCTTCGCGCCAATCAACTTCGAGGTGATGACATAAAAAACTCACTAACATCGCCCGCATTCGAAAATTGATATACCCGGTTGCAATTAAACAACGCATGCAGGCATCAACCATGGGCACACCCGTTTTACCTTGTTGCCATGCATCAAGTCGATCAGCAGCAAGTTTTTTGTCTGCGCGAGGCAAATGCGTATAACCTAAATTAACGGGTTCAAACTCCATCGAACTTTGACTTTCGAATTTTTGAATGAAATGACAGTGCCAATGTAATCGAGAGGTAAAAGCAACTAGACTTCTGCGCCAGCCTTTTTTTTGCCAGTTTTGTAAAACCATCTGATAAGCTTGCCTTAAGCTTATGTTTCCCCACGCTAAATAAGGAGAAAGCCTAGAGCAATGAACTTGACTCAACACAGGACTAGAAACGCTGTAGGCATAAGCTTGACCGCGTGTATCGAAGAAGGAATCCAAAACCTCACTGGCCGCTTTTTCACCACCTTGTTGGTATTCTCCATCATCTAAAAACCACTCAGGGTGTTCACCAACAGAAGCCTTTTTTACACTATCTGAAAATTCATTTTCAACACACCAATTGACCGTATTGAGAACTACATCTGCGGCTGGAGCGCGCATGACTTTTTGCCAATACTCGTCCCAAGTTTTGCGATGTGTTAGCCCTCTGATTACTGCACCATATGGTGTTTCATACCAAGGAATTCCAGCATTTTTGCAGCAAGATGCTATCAATTTATCTCGCTCGAAGGTGTTGTTTAAACCGATTTCTTGATGAGAGTAAAGCCCTGCAATGGTGTATTTATCATGAAGTTCTGCAAAAGTGTGCTGTGCATCTTTGAAACTTATATAGAGCGAGCTTTCAGGCAAACGAGAAGCTATATCTTGCAAAGACGACAAGACAAATTGCCAATGCCGAGGTTTGTAATGCGGGTCATTGAGCAACATGGGCTCGAAGCAAAATACTAACAAAACAGGAAAACCTGAATTAGCCGCTTTCAGTAAAGGCTCGTGATCAGTGAGCCGTAAATCTCGTTTTAACCAAACGACTGAAATTGCCATAAATTATTGTGCACGCGTATCGAAGGGCCAATCAGCGGCATCAACCGAGTCCAGTGGTTGAAAGTTATGTTTATCAAGCCAATGATTTACAAATACATCATGAGGATCATACTGAGCATGCTGCTTTTCAATATTAAAATGACGACCACCTCGTGGATCGGCCCCAACACCAGCAATATACTGCCAATTGCCCCAGTTAGATGCCACATCGTAATCGAGTAATTGTTGCTGAAAATAAGCAGCACCATAGCGCCAATCAAGACAAAGCTCGTTGACTAAACAGCTAGCCACAATTTGTCTGCCACGGTTAGACATAAACCCAGTGTGATTGAGCTGCTTCATGCAGGCATTGACTAAAGGGTACGGAGTTTCTCCTTCACACCATTTTTTGAAACGCTCGGGGAAAAAGCTCGTTAATGGTTTATTATTCGTTTGCCCTTTAAAAGAAAACAATTTTTCATCTTGATAGAGGGCTAACCACTGAAAATACTCACGCCATAGCAATTCGAACTTGATCCAATAAGTTGATTCATTCTTGGTTTTATTAGATTCGTATTGCTCAACCGCATGCCAAATTTGACGGGGTGACAAACTTCCTTGTGCAAGATAAGGACTAAATTTAGTAGATAGCTGCCAGCCATCAAGTTCGTTACGAGTTTCTTTATATGTGCTTGGAGCCTGTGAATCAAAGTAACTTTTTAAGTGTGCTAATGCCGCATATTCACCACCCTGAAATAGTGACTCGGTATTGTCTTTATCACTAATTCCTTCGCTTTGTAGAATGTCACCAATTACTTGCTCAGTACTCATAAAGTCCAATGCGGTCTTAGTCGCTGGAGGAAAGAAATCATTTAAATCTGATAACTCTGCAATCTCAGAGGTCTTTTGTTTTTCGACAAAGCGACGATATTTCGAGAAACTATTTAGGTAGGCCGGGTGGCTTAAAATTTCAGTATCCTGCCAAAGAGTATGTTGCCAAGCACTATGCAACCTGACGGACGTATTTTGTTCAATCTCTTTGAGCCACTGTCTTTCATACGAACCAACCTGATGCGCTACTGCCAGAGTGTTCACTTGTAGCTTTTCACATAAATTACAAATAGCAGAAACCGGATTGCCTTTGAGAAGAATTAAATTATGCCCTCTAGCGGCAAGTTGAAGTGCCAAATTTGAAATTGCCTGCAGAGTAAAAGCAAGACGTTGCTTTCCCATTGCGCGTTGCTGAAAGTTGTTAGCTTTAAAGTCAGACTCGTTCAGTACATAGGCAAAAGATATTTCATCAGAAAAATCACACGCACTATTGAGTAGTAGATTATCTTGTAACCTTAAATCGTGTGTGAACCAATATAGAGTGTTTATTTTTAGCAAAGTATTTGACCATTTAAAGTATGTAACAAATTAAATTACGTTTGCCTAAGCGCATAAGTTCACAATCAGAACTAAATTAGGATAAACAATGAAAACTACGATTAGCTGCGATGTGCATGATTAATTTGAGATTGCCTGTTTGAGAAAAAGTCAGTTCATTATCACAATGCACTTGAATAATAATTATCAGGATAAGCGTCAGATATTGTCTTAAATCAAAAAAATGGAGTGCTTCGAGAGCAGTAAGAGCAACGTATTACAACTAATCCCGCTGACTAAAATTAAACACTTACTTGAACATAATAACACTGTATAGGCACATAATTTTCAGGTTAAGATTGCATAAGGGTTTTAGGTACTAAACTGAATACTCAAACCTCCTCAAGATGCTTGGATACTTGAGTATGGTGATCACTATGAAGGAATGCTATGTCATCTAAAGAAGTTATTATTAGTTTGTTTGCCTGTTGTATCTCGTTCGCAGCCGGTTACTTTGCTAAAGGTAACGAACCCAAAGGTGCAACCCAACAAATAACTGAAACAAAAACACAGGTAACAGAGCAAAGTAGTAAATTAAAAAAAACAGACTTTGCAAAACCCACTGAACATATTTCTAGTTCACCACTCTCAATGAATGAGCAGCAGACATACGATGTATTGGAAGACTTTCTAGACAAACATCAAGATTCTAATTATTTGACCATTACAAATAAGTCACTGGCGCCACTTTACCTTAAACTTAATCAGTTAGATGCTCAACTTTTAACACAAAAAGCCCAAGATTTACTTAGCCTTTTACCCAGTGCGGCGGCATCGAGAGCCCTTGGAGTTACACTTGAAATACTTGCTGAGCAAGCACCTATTACAGCACTTGATATGGCATTAAGTTTAAGTGTTTCAAAAGAGTTCAAATTGACTTACGCTTGGTCAGTTTTATCGGTTTGGACCAGTAAGTCACCGCTCGACGCCTATGAATGGTATTTAGCTCAAGATTTTAGCCAATCAAACTTGAAAGATTTTGGTACCGAGAACATGGTTTCTACCGCTGTACTTAGTGGTTTATATAGCTATGACAAAACCTTAGCAATTACAAAAATTACAGAGTTGTCGCAACAGAATAAAGTAAATGCGCCTTCATTATCTTTAATATCAAGAGAGATTAATAACTCAGAAGAATTTAGAAATTTACTCAACGCTTTAGGCATCGATAAAGAGAGTAAAATGGGACGAACTGAAATTGCTGGAGAATGGTTTAGTAAAGCGCCTCATGATGCTGCTGCATGGGTCGATATGCTTAGCGAGGAACAAAAGAACGATCAACTATTAAGACAAGCACTTAATCGTTGGGGAGAATCAAGTCCACTCCAAGCCTCTGATTGGTATATCAAACAATTTAACGAGCAACAGCAATTAAAAGCAATCTCTCAAGCTGCAACCACTTTCGCCGCCCGCGATCCACAATCTGCATTAGACTGGGTTGATGGCCTAAATAGGAGTGATACTGACTCTGCAGTCGAAGAATTGTTACATAGGGCCAGCTACAAAAACCCAGATTTTGTGATTGCACATCTTGATAGGGTCAATGATGAACAACGTAAGATAACAATATTGCAATCCGCTATTTATTCTATTCATCAAGAGGACCCTGCCAAGGCTAGAAGGCTAGTTGACGCTTCACCTAACAAAGATGAGTTAAATGAATACCTTGAAAGGATAAATAGCTATTGATGAATATGTTCATCTTAACGGAACTGAACTTAGCGCAAAGAGCTTAATTTACCGTGTAAACCGGTGCATCATTAAACCATGCATCAACTCGCGCTATCAGCATAGGATTATCGCTGTGATTGGCTATAACTTGTGCCTTCTTCGCAAACTGCTCTGCTTTACTTTTCAGTAACTGATCCCTTGCGATGTCGGCCCTAGCTAATAATACCCAAATCTGGTTTGCAGGTGCTTGCGAATGGGTCGCGATTTCAAATGCTTGTTGTAAATACTGCTCTGCAAGCACTTGGTTTTGCTGCGCATTTGACACCTTTGCTAATTCAATTAGCGCGGCCGTTTGGCCATAATCACCTTGAAATTTCTTATGATATTTCAGGGCAGCAGCAAGATGGCGTGCAGAGGCGTCAAACTCGCCTTGCAAACGCTTTATTTTGCCAAGTTCCTCATGGGAATACGCAATAAATAACTCATCATTTTGCCGCTCGGCCAACCTTTTCACTTGTACAATATACTGCTCTGCACTAAATAATTCGTTTTCTCTATCTGTCTGCTGCGGCCAATTTATTTGCAAATATCCAATCATTAAATAAGCGCGCAATAACTCTCTGCCCTTTTCTCCTTGAGTTTGAGCAAGATGAATACTGTCTTTGAGCAAAGCTATCGCCTCTTTAATTTGCCCCGAATTTGCAAAGCTTGCTGCCAGATAGCGTTTGGCCGCTAATAATTCAGGCTCTGAACTTAACGCTGCCTGCAATAAAGGTTTAGCAGCGTTGAAATCTTGCTCTAAATATTTTGCAACGCCTCTGGCAAAGGCTTCATTACTAAATTGGCTGATACTTTTATCATTACCAGAAGGCTGATATTCATCGAAGCGAATTGCTATTTTGCTCACTAATTGATTAAACGCGTCATCGACAGAAGCCGCAAACTCAATACCTTGCTCCACGCCAAATGGGGTTTGTAATTGATAATGCAGTTGGAAATCTTCAGGAAAGCCTGTTAAGCGAGTGGCAACAATTAAATCAACTTCTAGTTTCTCTTGAAGGAGATAAAGCGCCCCCCTTTGATAAGCTCTTCGTTGCTGGGTATTCAGCCTTTCTATCTCGAAAAGTACACGATCGCTCTCAATGACGGTTAATTGAGTTGATTGACTTAAACCAATCGTGAGTTGCTCCTGACCACGCAATGGGACCCAATTGTGAACGCTGTCTTGCACATCATTCTTGACAGGTAAAAATGCCACTTTTAAGGGCGGCTCTGGACGAATAAATAAAAACACAAACACCATTATAAGCAACAAAAAAACGGCGATTGAGGCGCCAGTCCAAACTTTACTTTTATCTATGACTGGCCGAGTTTTAATTCTAGTTTGAGAATTAACTGACTGAATTGGCTCTGACTGAATAGATTCAGGTAGTAAAGGCGCTACCCACTGATAGCCTTTGCGAGAATAAGTTTTTATTACATTGGCACCAAGTAAATCACGTATCTCTTTGATAGACTGTGTCAGCACTTGGTCTTGAACAACAACATCATCCCATACGGCATTTATGACTGCCTGCTTGCTGACAATATCGCTTTTGTGCTCAATCAGGTAATTAAGAACTTGCAAAGTTTTTGCGCGAATAGACTGTTCAGAGTCAACACTGCTAACTATCCCTGCTACTGTATCTAACACTTTGTCGTCTATCTGAAATCGCATGATATTCTATGGCATTATTTTTAGTTCTTGTCTTCGATAGTCTGCTATATCAACTCAAAAGTAGCAAGTTTATGAGGTTGGGAAAGTGTTCATAAACTCACTAGTAAAGTTAAAGCTAATATCAATCAATAATATCTTAGGTCATCGACCTTACCCCAAAATACGCGATACGAATAAGCGGTGTAGGCCAAGATTGTCGGTACAACGAGCAGGGCACCCCAGAGTAAAAAGGCCAGTGATTCAGCAGCGGCCACTGCCTGCCAGATAGTAAGGTGATTTGGTACTATGTCAGGAAAGAAACTAATTGCTAATCCTAAGAATGACAAAGTAAAAATGGTCACACTCAAAATAAACGGGTAATGTGCTTTGTGATCTGGCTGGGTCGTTAGCTGTGATAGTTTTCGAGCGATTAATACAAAGCAACTAAAACAGATAATCGGCAGGGGTAATAACAGCAACATGCTCGGCCAGCTAAACCACTTCATGAAAATCTCAGGCGACAACCATAAATTTGCGCCTGACACGAGAGCAATACCCACTAATGCAACATACACACAACGCTTACAGACTTTAATTGCATATTGCTGCAACTCGCCTTCTGTTTTCATCACTAACCAAGCTGCACCAATTAAGGTATATGCGGCCGCTACACCGACTGCACTCAAAAGTGCAAAACCATAAGACCAAGCAGACTCTTCAAAGCCCATTACATAGCGGCCTAACATATAACCCTGAGATGTCGCCGCTAAAAGTGAACCAAACTTAAAGGCCAAGTCCCATGCATTCTTGTGATCGACGATAGCTTTGGCTCTAAAATCAAAAGCAACACCACGCAGAATCAAACCAATCAGCATAAAAGTACAAGGAATATATAGAGCTTTAAGCACCAAGCTGTGGGCGGTCGGAAATGCAATTAGTAACAAGCCAATCGCCAAAACCAACCAAGTTTCATTGGCATCCCAAAACGGGCCGATTGAAGCGATCATTTTATCGGCATCATGGTCGTTATTGGTAGGTAGTAAAATCCCCACTCCCAAATCATAACCATCCAAAATGGCATACAACAAAACAGCTAACGCCATCAGTGCAGCGTAAATAATTGCTAAATTATCTTGCTCAAACATACGCAGACTCCTTAATCTCAATACTTGAACGCTTTTTGCCAACATGCTCTTGTAATGATATTTCTTCAATAAGCACCGCTTTTCTCGCCATCAAAAATACAGTGTGTAAATAAGCAACTAGTAAAAACGCGTACACGGTTAAATACATGACTAAGCTAAACCCGACATTTTCAGGCGCAATTGTGGTTGCAGCTTGGTCGACTGTTAAAACACCGCTAACGATAAACGGCTGACGACCAATCTCAGTGACATACCAGCCAGCTAAAGTTGCCACCCAACCAGAAAAACTCATTGCCACCAAAGTTCGCAGTAACCAATTTGGTAAACCATTACTTTTATAAAGCCTGAACACAGCAAACCAAGCGACTACAATCATGAGTAAACCAAGTCCCACCATAACTCTAAAACTAAAAAAAACAGGTTTTACAGGTGGGTGTTCGCCTTTGAATTCATTTAAGCCTCTAATTTCGCCATCGAGTTGATGGGTTAAAATTAAACTCGCCAAGTTCGGCACTGCAAGTTCAAAGTGGTTTGTACGCTGCACTTCATCTGGAATAGCAAATAATAGTAAAGGTGCGCCTTGAGTTGTTTCCCATACACCTTCCATCGCAGCGACTTTTTGTGGTTGGTGCTCAAAAGTATTAAGACCATGTAAATCACCTACATATGCTTGTAACGGCGCTAATACAGCAGCCACAACCAGCGCGACTTTAAGGGTGAGTTTAGGCGCTTTCTTATCATCGCCTCGCAATAGGCGGTAACTACTGATCCCAGCAATTAAAAAGCTCGCGGTTAAGCCTGATGCAATGAGCTTGTGAGTAAAACGGTAAGGAAAAGAAGGATTAAAAATGATCGCAATCCAATCGGTCGGATGAGCAATGCCGTCTCGCATTTCAAAACCGACAGGCGTTTGCATCCAAGAATTGAGGCTTAATATCCAAAATGCAGACAAAGTTGTGCCGATCGCCACAACAAAACACGCAATGGTATGAACACGCACAGGTACTTTGTTAATACCAAACAACATAATCCCTAAAAATGTTGCCTCTAAAAAGAAAGCAGTTAGCACTTCGTAGCCAAGTAGTGGCCCAGCAATATTGCCTACTTTTTCCATAAAGCCCGGCCAGTTGGTACCGAATTGAAACGACATGGTAATGCCGCTCACTACACCCAAAGCAAAAGTCAGCGCAAAGATTTTTACCCAAAAACGATACGCTCGCATCCAGACAGCATCGCCAGTTTGTTCAAACCTGACTTTAAAGAACACAAGAAACCACCCTAACGCGATGGTTATGGTAGGAAATAAAATATGAAAACTGATATTTGCCGCAAACTGAATTCGCGACAACATTAATGTATCTAACATGTTCCCCTCCGAACACGATCCTAGCACGCCTTAGTTGAAATCCTCCTCAACTAAAATTCTAAAGTTTCAGTAATTACTGAAACTTTAGAATATGTTAAACGCTAAATTGACTCAGATCAATTAATATTCGGTATTAATATTGTTCTGATTGTGACAGTTTAGAAAATGCTTGTTTTAAGGGGGAAGTAAAAGTGACATGATAACCGCATCATATTTAAACTTTTGGACTCATACTTTGAAAACAGTATGCTTTTTTCTTTTTATCTTTCTGTCATTCATCATCGAAGCTGCCAGCGTAAATAACCTCTCTAGAGCTCAATCGCCCAGCTACATTTTAACTGATGATGTTCAGGGTATAGATGGGTTAGATAACCCGAGAGACATTGCATTAACTAAAGATAAAAAATGGGTATTTGTTGTCAGTGCCGATGATAACTCGCTTTCAGTACTTAAGGTAAACCCTGACTTTTCGCTTTCACAAAAACAAACGATTAAAAGCAATGGCAGAGTTAAACTCGAGGGCGCACTCTCTGTGGTAAGCGACGAAAAAGGCCAAAACATTTATGTGTTAAGTTATTACCACAGCGCCCTCTTACACTTTAGCTTTTCTGAAAAATCAGGACTAGAGTTACAGCACACCCTATCTGATAATCTGTCTTTTAAACAAGTATTTAAAGAGCCTGAAACCATCAAGTCTGCTCAAGATACGTTCGGTATCTTAGGCGGTTATGAACTATCGATTAATCACAATACCAATCAATTGTTTATCTCTTCAACTGTAAGTCATAGCGTCAGTGTTTTTAACATAAACCCAAATGGCAAACCGATACTGTCGCAACGAATTCAGTCACTCAAAGACGCAGCCCTTTCAGGTGCGGTTTCTATAACGACTTGTGAGACAGGCCAATTTTTGGCTGTAGCAGGTATGAATGGTAAAGCCGTATCTGTTTACAAACGTAGTACATCTGGAAGGTTTACCTATTATCAAACACTCAAGCATCAATTTGATATGCCGATCTCTGTGACTTTTGCTGGTAACGGGCACTATCTCGTTGCTGTAGATGCCATAAACAGTGATATAGTTTTAGCCCGCAAAAACCATGAGCATGTATTTGAAGTTGTGAAGGTGGTAGGTAAAGACGAACATGATATCAAGGGGTTGAATAAAGTGACGTTATCTAGAAGCGAAAGTGCCATTTTAACTTTCTCAGAGCAAAGCCATCGCATTGATGAATTTCAGCTAGATGGTGCTTCACTTAAGCTTTCAAAAAGCCTTACTCCGAAAGGGCTTCATTCAGCTACATCACTTGAGTTTTTAGACTCAACACATGTAGTCTCAACATGGGCGAAGTCTGATGCAATTGTGGTGTTTAAATTATTCACCGAATAATACCAAGCCTCATACTAAGTAAACTATTTTGAGAATTGCCACCATTTAAGTACTAAAAAGGCAACTAACGTTGCCTTTTTGAACACATCTAATCTTAATTCAGGTTAAAATTAAAAGTTGTAACGAATATTTAAGCCCGTACTCTTATAGTCTTTTACATTTCTGTGAGCAAAGTTCAGTGTAAAGTCCTCTGCAAAATTGTAGTTTAGCTGTACTTGATAGAAAGCATTATTTTCAGGTTTGTAGTCGTAATCAGCACGCTCATAACCTAAGCCCAACACCATGTTTAATATGTCATTAAAAGCAAAGTGATAGTTAGCTTCTAAACCATAAAGAGTTACATCTCCAGATTCATTTTCACTTTGAGATAAATTGATACTATCACCCATATAGTTTGCAGATGCACGGGCACTAGCATCAACATCAACTTTTAGCTTCCCAAAATAAGGGGCTATTTCAACAACCTTATTTTCATCTAAATTCCATAGATAACCAAACCCAGCATACAATTGAGAAAACGTAAGCTCAGCGGTTTCCGTAATCTCTACTGGTACATTTTCAATGATTTTTGTATAAGAATCACTTTCTTCATTAGACGTTCTAATATAACTTGCTTTAACCGCAAAGTTATCGGTCACTGATTTACTAAACTTTAAACCTAAACCTTTTGGGCTAATTTCAGTATCATCAAGTGTTAGTTTTGAATAGCCTGCCTCAACATAATCAAAGTTGATGTTACTTGCAAAAGCAGATGATGAAATAAGCGAGGTCGCTAGAAGAGTTGCGCGAATTTTCATTTTTTCCCTTATATTACATTCCTAAAAATTCGTCGCAATTCTAATTACTTATTCTGCTTAGTGTAAGCCTTTGATGTAGTACATTGTAAACAGTTTAACGACAGGTAAAACTCATCACTAGTTCATAAGGCTGACCCATTGAATCTTCTGCTATGCCGCCACCTATCGACATCGCTGCGCCAACATCATCAACAGAATTTTGACCCAATACCCACAGCACCGAACCTGCCGTTTCTACTGCGTTGGCGATATTTAAATTCCGTAAATATTCTGCTTCAGGCATACTGCCAACGTAAGTAATGTTTTCATTAAGTACATAGGCTTTCTTATCTTGCTCATCACAAAAGTGTCTTGACTGTTCTAATGCTTCATTGCCTGCTTCAGATTTTGTTTGTGCTGTGAGCTTTACATAATGCTCACCGCTGTCTGAAGGGCGCACATTATTGTGGTGCGCACAAGCGGTTAATAGAGTCGCTAGAGAGAGTGAGATTAGTGTTTTCGCTGCATTCATCGTAAGTGCCTAAAGTGTTTGTTTTGATGAGTCTAATTTAACGCGATTACCTGTTAGAGTCCGTCAAATGTCGTGAGAAGTTGTAGAAAAGTGTAAAAGTACTCTTTAAAAACAAACTGCAAAATTCAACACGTCATAAACTATTCCAATAAAAATGAAAGCATGAAATTTACTGTATTTATAAATAGTTTATGCAAGAAATATCAATTATTTTCCCCACTCGTTTTTATTTATTTCTATGTTTAGATTCCCTACTCATCCGCATTTTTGATTCGCTAAACTTAAATTTGCATTGTCCTTAATAATCCCTAGAATGCGCCGCTCAATTGACTGACAGGTTATTACGAGGTTTTCATGTCAAAGTCTTCTCTATTGACGCTGGGATTTATGACCTTTGCGTTATTTTTAGGTGCAGGTAACGTTATTTTTCCACCGCAATTAGGCCAAGGCTCAGGTGAGTTTTTCTGGCCAGCAACTATCGGTTTTTTAATCACTGCAGTGGGACTGCCTGCTCTAACCCTCATTGCCATAGGCTACATGGGTGGCAGTGAGGCGCTGACCAACAAGTTGCCTCGTGCAGGTCACTTACTGTTTTGGGGTGTGTTGTTTTTATCTATTGGACCTTTATTTTCACTGCCCAGAACATTTAGCGTATCGTTTGAGTTTATTGCTAAACCGTTTCTCGCCGATTGGGCCTTGTTACCTTTTACATTAGTGATGGCTGTAACCACACTGTTCTTTGCGCTCAGCCCCGGAAAACTTATGGACAGAATCGGGAAAATATTAACACCTGTTTTATTATTGATGTTGTTGTTTATTGCCATCAGTGCATTTTTATATCCGCATGGACAACTAGACAGTATCGCTGAACAATATCAATCTTTCGCCATCGCCTCTGGCTTGTCAGAGGGCTATATGACTATGGATGTATTGGGTGCTGTGGGCTTTGGCTGGTTAGTGATCAATGCACTTAAAAGTGCGGCCCCTAATGCCCCTGTAGTGCCTAACCTTATCAAAATTGTGCTCATTTCTAGTTTTGCGATGTGTTTTGTTTATGTAGCGATTGCTTTTGTGGGTGCGAATTACGGCATGGTTGAAAGCAATGGCGGCGCATTGTTATCAAATTACATGAACTGGATCTATGGTACACCAGGTGTTTTATTGATGGGGGTAGTTGTAGCACTTGCCTGTTTGACAACCGCTATAGGCTTGACCTGTGCCTGTGCCGAGTTTACCAGCCAAAACTTCGCTGGTATTAGCTATAAAACCAGTACCATTGCAATTGTCGCAGTGACAACCCTAGTGGCTAATTTGGGACTAGATTTACTGATCGCCATAACGTTACCCTTGGTTGTTGTACTTCACCCAGTTGCTATCAGTATTATTCTGCTAGGCCTATTCTACCTCAAACGCCCATTTAATGGATTGGTTTACAGTTTAACTATTGCAGCAGCCATCACTGGCGGTGTTATTGATGCGCTTAAAATACTTGGCAAGATGCCAGAGCAGCTTCATAACGTCTTTGTAAACTACCTGCCTTTATATCAGTACAATGCGGGCTGGATTGTGCCAGCGTTAAGTGTCTTTATAGTTGCAAACTTAGTTTTCCAAGGTAAAAGAAAAGCGGTCACTGCACTCTAAATATTCGGTTATTTCAGGCCAACGAATTGCAATAAGTAATATTATTTTACAAATTAAATGTGCAAAAGTTGGCCTTCTCATTTTTCATTCAGTTTTTCTCTATATAATGCCCGCAGAAATACAGGGATCAGAAATGAAAAGAATAAAACACACTCTAAAAGCATGGCTAAAACGCACTCCTATCGCCATTGCTCTTTCAAGCGCATTTATCTTTCCGTCTACATTCGCAGCTCAAATTGATGGGGTACTCGATGAAGTACAATGGCAAAGTGCAAAAAGTTTAACACTCAATAAAACAACTAGCCCATTTACCCTTGCTGCTGCTAACAAGCAAACAAAGGTGAAATACTTTGCCAGTAAAGAAGGCATACACATCGGGGTTTTTTCTTCGCAGCCGTTAAACGAACAAACCGCGATGCGAACAGCTCGTGATAGTGACCTTGAAAGTGACTTTATCGAACTCATTATCGATTTCGATAATGGTAAAAATACGGCATATGGCTTCGTTTTGGGGAATGGCGGCTCTATGCGGGATGGTATTTGGCAAAACAATAACCGTTTTAAAAGTGATTGGGATGGCACTTGGTTTGGTAAAACCACACAAAGCGATACTGGCTGGGTTGCAGAATATTTAATTCCGTGGAATGTAGCACCAATGGCTAAAACTGACGATGAAGAACGTCAAATAGGCGTCTACGTTCGACGTCATGATGTAAAGTCGAACCGAAGCTACAGCCATGCACCAACCTCATCGAGTCAACCTGACTTTTTACGCGAGTTCAGTCAAATTAAGGTAGCTAACCACGCCAGTTCATCTTTAGATATCTTCGCTTCCGCGACATACCAAAACGATATGCTTAACAATACCGATGACAGCAATATCGGCGTTGATATATTCTGGCGTCCAGATGCAAGCCAACAATTGAGTGTGGCATTAAATCCTGATTTTGGTCAGGTCGAATCTGATGGCCTGGTGGTTAACTTCTCTCCATTCGAAACCTTCTTTGCTGAGCGTCGCCCTTTCTTCACTGAAAACCAAGCCTTATTCGATATTCAGGGTAATGCTGGTATGCGATTGGTCCATACTCGTCGAATTGGTGTTTATGGCGACATTGATGCCGCTGTTAAATATACGTCAAACGGCCAAAATAATGACTTTGGTGTGATGGCAGTATTTGAAGATGATGGCCATGACAATGAAAATGAGTCTAATAAGTTTGCCACAGCCCGAGCTCAACACCGTTTTGACGACTCACAACTAGGTTATCTTGTAACTTATGCAGACAAAGCCACACAAGGTCGAGAGTCTCAAGTACACAGTGT
>CAYZOE010000008.1:19249-33702 GCA_964479805.1 uncultured Pseudoalteromonas sp.
GATAACTACCGCGTATCTTGGAGTTTATGGGCTGTGCAACAAAAACAAAGCCTATTTTGGATTGACGACCAACTGGCTCGATATGACTACAAGCAATTAGAAAATAGCTTAGACTTTGATGCCACTATAGATGACAAGCAAGAAGTTCGAGTGCGTTTCCAGTGGGTTAGTGTAACCGGTAAAAATGGTAACCTATTTACCATTAATAACCATGGCGATTTATACCAAGCCAACGCAAAAGTAAGTGATTTTTCTCGTTCAACGACGCGACTACAAATTCGCTACCGTTATGAGATAGCTCCGCTTTCTAACATCTACTTGGTTTATAGCCGTGGCGGACAATCTATCGATGATTTAGAGCAAAGCAACTTCTCGTTATTCAAAGAGGGCTGGGACAATCGTACCGGCGACAATTTTGTAGCTAAGGTTCGCTATCGTTTCTAAAAAGAATTGGCATACCCCAAACTTCTTAACCAATTAAATATTTAGAAGTTTGGGGTTCGCTCTAGCAAAAGTAACTTTTGACATAGATTTTTGCCCCTTTTTTCATATATTATTCATTTTTTAATAATAATGAAGATACGAAATGGATTTATTAAAACCCGTTTTGCTTACCACTTTGCTTCTTAGCGCTAAAGGCTCTGCCACACAAACTGTTGATCAAAGAAGTTTATCTGTTGAGCTTACAAAAACCGCAGCAATGTTAAATAAAAACGGGCCTGTGATGTTAGATGAAGAAACGCGATTAGACTCAGTTACGACATTTAGCAGTTATATTATTTATAACAACACCATGATTAACTACAGTGTCGAGCAATTAGATACCAGTCAATTTACAACACTGCTGCAAGATATTGTAATAAAACCATTGTGCAGCAATAAAGATTTAAAAGCATTCAAAGAGTATGGCGTGACTATGGTTTATCGCTATCTTGATAAGTCAGGTAATTTTATCAGCGAGTTATCTAAAGATATGTCATCCTGCCCATAAGCTTATAGCGGTTAATATCCGAATATTCTTAACAAAAAGGTAAGCGCTTGCATAAAACACCTTATCTTTTTGTTTTCGTCTTATTTCATTCCTTACGATTTAATTTCTGTCTATACTTAATTGATAATCACGCTTTTGATAAATGGGCTTTATATTGCGACTGAGTGTTTGCTTTTTACTATTATTATTCAGCCATAACTTGTTTGCGCAGTGTGCCAATGACAAAACCGTGTACATAGGCATCGGTGCTTCTTGGCCGCCTTATGTTATGTATCAACAAGATAGAGCCTTCGGCCTTGAAATTGATATAAGCAGGAAAGTCTTCCAAAAGGCAGGCTTTTGCATTGAGTTTGTCAGGTTACCAACCACCGACAGAGCCATAAAAGAACTCAGCATTGGTTTAGTTGATGTATTGCCCTCATCGAGTTTCAATCACGAACGAGACAAAATCGCTGCTTTTACAGCAGCGTACCGACGAGAGAGAATGCGATTATTTACTCACCTGCCTATCAAACCAATCAATAACTTAGCAACCCTGTTCGACCAGAAAATGTCATTTGTGATTAATCCAGGGGCATTTTACGGCGAAGAATTTAATGGGCACTTTAAAAAACCAGAAAATAAGCCACACTTTGCTTTTGTTAAGAGCATAAAACAACGCATGAGTATGGTACATTTAAAAAGAGTGGAGTTTTTGGTTGAAGATGAAATGGCAGCACTTTATTACTTCTCTACATACCAAGGCGGAAATATTCAACTTCATCCTTATGTTGTCAATGATAACCCCATTCACTTTATGCTCAATAAAGAACGCTTTTCTAAACAAGACATCGTGAAAATAAATAAAGCTATTGCAAACTTAGAAAAAGATATTAGTTCAATAATTGAGCGTTATACTACATATTCGACTACAATTAATTTGAGTCAAATCAAGTAGCACTTTTTGTTGAGATCTTGACTTCTTATAGCCAGAATTCTTGGCTAGCTAGTTGTACATATGAATTTTCCTATTTCCTTTACAAAAGATAAAAGGGGTAGCTAGAACTTCGCTAACCCCTTTGTTTCATGCGAATAAAAACTTTATGTGAATAAAAAGAAGCTTGCACATAAGAGCTATGAAAGTACAGGTCCGTCTTTTACTATTCCCTATTTTGCCTCACTGGATAAAATACGTAACTGCCAACCAGTGTCGCTGCCAACATAAATATTGCGCCATCATGGACTTGGCTATTAAAGGTATACCTAAATAAAGCAAGCAAACCGAAATATGTAATCGTCGAATATTGTAGCCAATGCCAGCCTCGATTTACCTTGGGATCTTTCTGAGACGCAATTAAATAGCGACCGAGCCATAAGCCAATTTGCGATGACAACAACACTAATCCACCAACAACAAAAAACGATAGCCACACCAAGGACTCAGGCCAATTGATGATCTGCGCAGATTTCGCTGGTCCTGACCAAAGCGCATCCCAACTCACTGCAATGATCAACGCCCATGAAATCGCCTTATGCGTAAAGCTGGCCTCATCACCCTCATGATAGTCTTGCAACTCTTGATACAGAAAATAAGCAATAAACGCGAATGCAATCAAGCCAATCATAGGACTAATGCTCGGCAACCACTTCAAGCCAAAATAACTCAGCATATAACCAAACATCGGAAATAAAGTATGCGTTGCTGTCACACCAACAACCCAGCGCACTTTTACTGCCTTGACACTAAATTGTTTGCTGTATAAAGCTGTCACTATGGCAACATCTAGCCCAATGGCTAAGCCCATAAGCAAACAGGCAAAAATAAATTCAAGAAGTAGGCCCATATCTTTACTCCTTCAAAGATTCGCTATTTTCACCCTGCGCCCAATCAAGTCGAATATCAAAGCCATACCTGAAACCCTCTTCAAGTGGCGGCATATTATCTTCAACTTTTTTAAGAACATTTGTTGCTACACCCAATGTAGCATCTCGACCGAACAGATAACTTTGCTCTTTCATAATCGTAAAGTATGCTTTGTTCAAATCGAGCGCTCTGCGCTTTGAAGGCATGATTAGTTCATAGATATTAGGCAATGACTGCACCTGAACTTTTTTAACCGACCCATCTTGATTAAACCACTTTTGCAACATTTCTTTGTTTTGTCTGAACTCATCCCCCCCGCCTACTCTTTGTAGGTAGGTTAAAAACTCACCTTGCTGTTGACCCAATGTTGGCGTGTCTTTTTGTGTTTTCAGGTTGATGTAGCCCCACCCTTTTGCACCTTCAACTTTGCGAGCAAAAGAAAACGTTTGATCTATGGTTGTGCCCACTGTTTTATGACACCCATTACATGACTGTAATTCTTGATAATGTTGTTGACGCAATTGGCCATTTTCATCTTCAATAAAGCCATTAATGGTCCAGCTAAAGCCGTTATCTATGCCCCTTTGACGCAGGTTAATTGTGCGAGGGAGTTGTTCAAACTCTTTCTCCTTGCCTTCTCTGTGATAAGTGATCGCTACTTTGCGTTTATTTTTAAAGGCATGTTTTTTCATGTAGCGGACTTCTTTCATACGCTCTGCATTGTATGGGTTGCCATTTTCGTCAACGCCAATGTAACGAACAGTATGTAAGAACTCAGTACCCTGTGGATATAACATATCTGTTAAAGGGACTTTCTTAGCGTCACCAAGATAATGACCTCGTTTTTGCATTGTCGTGATCACAGAAAGCTTGCCGTCACCATTTAAATCTTCCTGAAGCTTGTTTTCATCTAAATCAGGTACTGTGATGCTGTCTAATCGCTTCATCGACATTTCAAGCAAGCTTAAATTAGCAAAATACACGTCTAGGTTATCTTCACCTTTCAACTGTCTAAACGACTTATCAAGTCGGATCATTACGTCGCCGGTAGAGCCATTTGTTGGCCAAAAAGTACTTGGAAAAGGTTTGTAGTTAAACGCCACCCAATGGCTGCCATCTTTGGCTAGTCCATTATCAAAAAATGCCTTTTTAGGCTTTGCAAGATTATCTAACTTAACAGCTTCTTTTTGTGGATGATCTGCATGAGCTTTGATAAATGAGTGATAGTTGTCTTCTTTTACCCATTCACTGATAAAGCTATCTTTTATATTTTTTATCTTAAGTGAGCGGTCCACAAACAAGTTTGTCCAACTATTTGTCATTCCCACTTCTGAAAATTGATAGTCTCCCTGTAAGTCACCATCATTCAAGATATTGGGTCTTTTATCTGCGCTAGGGTAGCTCTGATGACAAGCCATACATGGGTTATGCTTGCCTTCGGTTTTGGTGTAACACTGAGGCGGGATCACTGACTCTGGATTATAAATTTCATTCTGTTTTATAAAATCGAGCGCCTTAAGCGTATTAGTTTTTTTATTCTCTGTTGCACTTTCATATCCGTAGCATGAAGCCGTAAAAAGTGCAGTGGCTAGCGTTATTAGCCAAATTGATCGTATTCGCATGATGATTACCACTGATGAAAAAAGCAGAGATCTGACGATCTCTGCTACAACTGGATTAGTTCTTAACTGGCTCGTATAGCCATAATGTGTTGTTCTCTTGGAAGCCATCTTCACCAATGATGATACGCCCATCATCCATAACAATGACATTATCTGGTTGTGAAAGCTGGTTCACATCACATCTTGCCGCACCATCTAGCGAGCTACGATAAGTAGAACCCATAACAACGGGCTCAATACGGCTGATGTTATAACCTGCTTCTAGCTTGGCACGATAAACACCGCCACAATCCTTCACACGATTTGATAATTGAATATCACCTTCGCCATCAATCATCGTTTTATCTAAGTCAGCAATCGCAATATAAACAAATGCTTCAGTGACTTCTTCATCAGCAATAGTATTCACACCTTCGATGGCCTCTTTAGCACGATCAGTATTAATCGAAATACCTTCCAGCTTACGCCATTCTGCAGTAGCACCTTTTGCCTTTGCCGCTTGACGAGACTCTAAGAATACAACTCGGTCATCCATTGTCGCACCTGCTGTAACCTTACCACCACCATTTTCAACAGTCGGATAAGTGGCTTTGCCTTCATTCCACGCTGCAACATCAGCTAATGTCATATAGCTAGTTTCACCTTCAACATAGTCTTCAGTACCAATGCCATCGAAGTCAGCAATCCAAGCTTCGATAGTGGCATTGTCACCGCGACCAAGTTCAATCCACTCAACATCAAAGCCAGTGGTTGCAGGGTCGTTTTGACCAACGTCTTGCTTTAACTTAGCGCCATATAAAGTACCAGCACTTAAGTCTTCCGGCGTGTCCGCTACAAACTTAAATAGCACACCACCAGTATCATCTTGCGACATATAAACAGTTTTACCGTCAGGCATAACTGTTGCGTTTTCATGTTCAAAGCGACCTAATGCATAGTGCTTAACCACTTCTGGCTTATCTTCTGTCGGCTTTTTCACTTCAGCAATGTAGCCATAACGATATGGGTTTGGCGCGTCTGGTGCTGTTAATTTCCACATGTAGCCCAAGATGCTTGAGTCAATTGCAGACTGATTATTCCAGCTTGCACTCGTTGTAGAATCAACCGATGTGTTAACAATCCATTCTTCAGAAGTAAGTGGTGTATTCCACGGTGTCACTGAACCAAAACAGTTAGCCGCTGTACCGTGAACACCTTTAAAGTCAAGCATCATGGCATCATCGACTGACCACATGCCTTTGTCATCTTTGGTTAATGCTAAACGGCTCATTCCACCTGGGTACATTTCCCAGTTAGTGAACAGGTAACCTTTACCCTCACCCGAAGAAATAAAGCCATTAAAGTCAGGCATGTCGTTTTCAAGAATTAATTCATTATCTTGATGTGAATAGATATGGCCTAAACCTGATGGTAATTTGCCCGCATAAGTATCGCCGGTTTGACCTAGAATTTGATACTGACCGTATGCTGACATCACTGTTTGACGCTCTTCTTCACTTGAAGGCACTGGAGAATCAATCAATGTTTTTGGTAATTTATTAAAGTTAACGCCAGCGAGCACACCCACTGTACCCGTATGATATGTTTTGTCGTTTAAATCATCCTTCACAGCATTACTGTCAGATGGATGTTGCGCGTTGAAGAATAGGTCACCTTCTTTTGTTAAGAAGATACCTGTTACTTCAGCGCCTGTAGGCACTGTCGCTAAGCGCGTTAACTTACCCGCGGTGCCATCTAAACCATTTTCGCCAGCTTCACCTTGTGAACCAGTTTCGCCTTGTGCCCCGGTCTCACCTTGTGAACCAGTTTCCCCTACTTCACCTTGCACACCTTGTTGGCCTGTTTCACCTTGAGGGCCTTGCGCGCCCTGTGTACCGTCGTCACCATCTAAACATCCTGATAATGCAACCAAAACACTAAGTGTGACGGCACTTAGCTTTAGACTATTTGTTTTCATTTTTTTACCTTGCTACGTTGTTTGTTGGTTTAAAACGCAGGCTAGGTTAGAGGTTCTATTTTAAAGTTAGGCTTAATATCAGTGACAGTTCAATGACTTAAATTTATAATTCCTATTACAACCGTCATCTTAGACAAGCGTATTTCTTAATTAGAAAAACAACATAAAGCGAATGGAAGACCAGACATTTATTGACTTTAACATAATAAAAAAAGAGGCATTTAAGCCTCTTTATCCTGCTTTGCTAAATGACAACTGTCTTTAAAAAGTCATACTAATCCCAATTGACGGCAGTGGCATATCAGGAAATTGATAGTCTTTTTCAAACTCAGTATAAGCCGCATTGTATTCGAGTTCTTGCACTGCTCTTGAGCCATACACATTTAACACTTCAATATACATGTTGGCGTCGAGGCCAAACAACTCGGTTTTATAATCAGCACGAATATCTAAACGATGATAGTTACTCCACTGTTCAGCGTTAAACTCGCCGTAGTTTGGCACATAGAATAATGGCTCATTTGTGGCGCTGTTTGGTTCAACATAAGGCGTTGCAGAGTTTACTTGCGTGAATCTTCGACCACTTTGGAAACGCCATTTCGCGCCTATTTGCCAGTTTTCGTCCCACTTATAATCAAGTACAATGTTCGCCACCCAAGGTAAATCAAATTCAGAGTTAAATTCTTGCTGCGTCAGTGGGTTATCTCGCTCTGTTTTACTGTAGGCAATACTCGCCCACCCAAACCAATCGTCTGACAACTGCTTGTTAACTAAAAGCTCTATGCCATAGGCTGTGCCACTGGCAACATCTTCAAATCGGGTAAAGCCAGAGATATCTTGTGCTAACGAGCGCTTTTGCGCATTCGGGTTTGCCACAACAAGGTTATCAAGCTCTTTATAGAACAGCTCCGTTTTCATACTTAATCCATTATCAAGAGTCGATTCAAGATTTAGTACAATATGGGTCGCCTCACTGGCTTCAAGATCAGCGTTGCCATAGCCTTCAATAAGATATTGATAGTCATCAATTAATGTATGGTGTATGCCTGCGCTTAGGTTGACTTTGTGCGATTCGTTTAATCGATACCCAAGACGTGCGCGTGGCTCTAAGTAAGTTTGGCTGTTGTTACTAGAACCTAGTAACGCAACGCCGAGTTGATAATCCCAGTTTAAACTTAAGTCGCCATTAGCCGAAACATAAGCGTGATACTGCTCAAATTTTAACGATCCGTCTTCGGCAAACGTGTCGCTGAAATAGCTTGGCGGACATACTTCAAATTCTAAGTTACATGGTAATAAGCGACCGCTACTTACATAATCCACTTCTGTTGATTGCACTTTTGCACCGAATAAAACATCAACTTCTTCGCCTTGATAGAAACTATCAGCCTTTAAAATCAATTTAGTTATGTCGGCATCCCAACGAAACACATCCCCTTCTCGCTCTTGTTGGTTTTGCGTCAATAAATTTAGGCTAGTCGTTGTTTCAAAGTCGCCATTGAAGTTTTGCCAACTAATCGCTTGGCTATGAAAATACGTTTGATACCGTTCACCCGATGCCAAATCTGGGTTTTTGCCTATGTCTCTGCCATCAGCATCGAAGGCTATTTCGATATAATCTTTCGCACCACTGGCGGTCGCTCTGATCACATTGTTGTCGTCTAAATCCCAAATTAGCTTAGCTTGGTAGTCTCGATTTCGAGGTGGTACCGCAAAAGAAAAGTCTTCGTCTTCAATAAAGTTATCGACATAGGTATGCACTAAGCTTTCTCTAAAAGACACGTAAAAAGCCGCATTGTTTGAAATGGCTTGCTCGTACAAAAAGCCACTTCTAAAGAAACTTAAATCTAAAACATTGGTTGGGTTATCTGCATCAGGATCTCTCAGCTCAGTTAAAATCACACCGCCATTTGCATTGGCATATTGGCTCGACCATGCCCCTGTTTTTAGTTCAAAACTTTCTATCAGCAAGGGGTTATAGACACTGAGACCATCGTTATGAAATACATAGCCCATCTCAAGCCCGTCAGTTAAATATAGATTGTCACTCACAGAGCTGCCGCGAATGGCAGGCTGTGCGACTGGGCCACCTGTACTGGGCGTTGCTAATACCACACCCGGTAATGCTTCAAGCCCTTTTAGTGGGTCATTTCCAGTGCCTGGTAAAGACAGTAATTTACCTGAACTGATTTTTATGCCATCAGGCTTAGAGGCCACCACTGTAATACTTTCTATATTTGATGTGTCGTCGTCATTATTCTTTTGCGTATTAGCTAAAGTATTCGTCGCAAAGGCACCAACTAATACAGCTAAGGTAGATTTAATAAAAGTCATTTTTGCATCCTTTATATGCGTTTATTTAATGTCAGTAATTTACGCTGATGCTGCTTTCTGGTTTAATTAAGCTATTGATTTATGTATGAATGGGCAGTTTTTTGTATGAATGGGCAATTTCCAATTGGCACCATTAGCCCTTGGCGTTATTTTGCCAGTATTGGCTTTTTTCTAGCTTGCCTTTTAAGTATCTCAGATGATGACAATGTCTTACCTTATTGGCTAAATTTCGTCGTTTGGCAGTTGCAAGTATTTTCTTGTTTGGCGTTTTTTATTGCCACACACACCTTAATGAAAGGCGTATTAGCAAGACAGAACGATATTGTAAAACTGGCCATCAGCTCAGTTATTGCGGTGACTGTCTATGTTCCATTTTCTTTGTTACGCGACGTATATATAGAGCAAGAAACGGCTTATACCCTATATGCGCTGTTTGAAGAGTGGCAAAATATGGCGCCTGTAGCACTCATTTCATGGGTGGCGATAAACCTGCCTTGGTTAAGTGGCTTTCAGATAAAACGTACTGAAAGCATAACCTCCTCGTCAAAAGAAACACTTCAAGCCATTGATAATATTGCTAATAAAAATAAAAACGAGACGATTGAGCCTGTAACGGCTCCCCCTGAAACTACAGAGCCCACAGTTGAGCAACAAGACAATTCAGCTATACCGCCGGATCATGACTTTTTAAAAATCGCAAAAATAGACAACATAGACTCACTCATTTGTTTAAAAGCAGAACTGCATTATTTGAAAGTCGTTACAGAGCAAGAACAACATCTGATCTTATACAACTTAAAAGATGCTATTGAAGCACTTTCAAACATCGACCTAAAACTAGGTACAGGACAAACCCACCGTAGTTATTGGGTAAACCCCACTCACGCTGAAAAGTTACTTAGAAAAAATCGCGAGGGCGAACTGGTGTTATCGAATCAAGATAAAGTGCCAGTGAGTCGAACGAATATAAAAAAGGTAAAGGTATGGTTTGAATAGTGTTCACAAGGAGTGCTTTCTAACAAATATGAGAGCTGAAAGTTCTAGGCTAGAAAAGTAGTACAATTTATGTTCTTACTTTAAATACAAATTACTTAAATAATACAGCTTGCACTAATGCTACAAAACCGAAAAGCCATGGTCCATTTGTACAGAAACTAACACATAAAAAACAAGCTAATTCTTTTGAGTATAGACCTCATTCAAATAGACACCGAACACACTTATACCTGAACAACAAGCATAACACTCTCAAACTATGCCTTTGTCACTGTAAATATTTTAGAGTGCCAACCTCAGCGTTATGAACGCTCTATACTGCTTGTGTTTTTCATTTCCTAACATAGCCTTTTGAGCGTAAGAACTATAAAAGCGAACAGAAGAGAGTATAGATGAGAAACCAAATATTTACATTGCTGGCAACTTAGATAGAATGCAGTCTCGTTAAAAAAAGGAATATTTAAATGTATAATAAATCTAAGTATTTACCTGTAGCATTTGCTTTATCAGTGTTCAGTATCGATGCATCTGCTTCATATGTCAAAGCAACGCCTTCGAAAATAAACTTAAATGAATCGGTAACAATTGATTGGTCTAGATACTACCCAAATAGATTTCCAAATCAAACCTATAACCTTTATGTATATAAACCAAATGGCCAACCTAAATATAAGTATCGTAGAGGCATATCATCAATGAGAGATGTTCGTGGTCCTAATACGATAAGCGGTCTCCAAACTATAGAAGTTGAAGTATGTGATCAGTACGGTCAAAACTGTTTTACATCTTCTCGGGGCCGAGTTAGCTTCAATGTCGATCATCAATGTGAATTTGAAGTATCTAACAACAAAGGGGCATACTATTGTAACGGTACACAAGTTACACAGTATGCTACATATCAGCCTTGGCCACTTGGTGTAAACGATTCGATGTCAGAATTTATCTCAATTAAAAATAGAGTATACTGGCTATATACAAATCGTATTAATAATTACACTACTGAATACGCTTGGTACACGAACTGTCGTTCTGGTGGAAATGTCGAACGAGTCACTGAATTAGTACGTAACACTTCATTTGGTTCTGGAGGAGAGTCATTCGACCGTATAGATGATTTTGTTCCACTTCATAATAATGATACTGCTGTATGGTCTTACTACGACAGTTTTTCTAAAAAATCTTACGCTCGTTCGGCCTCCTTCAGTAAGTGTAACTAAGTGTTTCATATTAAGACTGAAAGCTAAAGTGTAAGTGTTGCATGCTTATATTGGTTTTTTCAGTAAATTAATCTAAATATATCTTGCTAATTACTTAAAACATAAAGGCATGAGGCTTTCACCTCATGCCTTTATCAATTTAAATGTTACTCAGTAACAAACCTACGCTAAGCACTGCTGATTTTGGTAAGCTGCTTTCGTTTTTGCAGCATCACAAATGGGGTGATCAGAGCCATCAAAATAAATGCATAGATCATATGAGCGCCTATGCCGATAGCAAGTGCTATGCAAAACCCTAGACCGAGTAAAATCATAGGGCGGTTTTTAACACTTAGTAATCGCCATGCTGCTAACATGGCCGCAGCGTAAATCACAACAAACACACCGTTTACCCAGTTAATTAAGTCTTCTAGGTCTTGTTGGCTATAAAATGTGACAATTAATACCAGCGCAATTACGAGCATGAGCGTGGTGAGCGCGCTTAATGGCACATTGAATTCATTACGTTTTGCCAAATAGCTTGGTAATACGCCCTGCTCTGAGAAACTACAGATCAATCGAGCTAGGCTTGCGGTATACACGTTAACGGTTGCCAGTCCACCAGCGACGCCTAATACACCGATAATATAATGGCCGTTGTGACCGAATAATTCACCAAAGAACGCATTGAACAGCCCAACCATGCTGAGTGATTCGTTGTTCGGATAGGCAATGACTAATAAGGTGCAGACCACATACACAGCGCCGACTAATACTGTGCCGATGAGCATCGCTGGGATCATGTCTTTTTCTGGGTTTCTAAAATCATCTGAAAGGTGTGACATTGCCTCAACACCTAAGAAACTCCAAAATGCGATCCCCGCGGCACCAAGCATGGCATAGGTATCGAATGAGCTGGTTTTAAAGCTGGCCGCAGTTGGATTGCTTTTACCAAATAGTAAGATCACCAAAGCTAAAATGATCAGCGTAAGCGCAAATTGTAATTTGGCCGACACTTGAATGCCGCGTAAATTTATTAGCAATAAAAACAATAAAGTAGAGAGCTGACCTAAAAGTAAAGCTTGCCCTTCTACTGGCATAATTTGCTGCACAAACATAAAGGTCATCACTATGGCAGCAGGCGCGCCAATTGGCACCACACACATAAACATTAAACCAATCACTCGACCTGCAATCTTGCCAAACGCTTTTTCGACAAAATAAGCTGGCCCTGCCGCATGGGCAAAACGTGCTGCCAATTTTCCAAAAATCAGCGTAACCGGCACAATTGCTAGAGTTAATAGTATCCAAGCATAGAGCGCACTAAACTCTGCTTGTGCCACAGTTAATTGTGGCAATATAAATACCCCAGTACCCAACAAAGTGGTGGCCATCATGCCCGCCCCTTGCCAGCGCCCTATACCTTGTTTTTCTGTTTTCATTTCTCGTTACCCATTGTTATTATGGGGCTAGTATATAAATGTCATTCATTGCATTCTGCGCAATATCACCCACTTTCAGCACATCAAACCGTCAAAATGACGGTTTTCCTGCAAAATACCTGCAATTTGATTATGATGTTCTTAATAGAAGATTTTAACGTCAGTGACTGAGTACATGGTTTTCTTTAATAAAACTCAAATTAACTTCGTTGAACTGAATAACATTTTCTAAAAGACCAGCATCGTTGGAACTTTGCCCAAACCAAGTGTCTAAGCCTCTTTAGAGTATATGTCTGATATGAATAAATAGGTTTAATGGATGAGTAATTAAAAGAAAGTGTGATGTCTGTTTAATTTGAACTAGCTCCTTGTTGAGCTAGTTCACTGGATAGTTTATTCAATCCAAGCTGGAAATGGGTCCGGCAAGGATTTCCAAATATCTATGCCTAATTGCAATTCCTCGTCGTTCAACAGGCACTCATCTAGTTTATTGATGAGCTCGGCTTTATCTAAACCTTGACCAATGAAAACCAGCTCTTGGCGTCTATCGCCGAAGGGTTCAACCCATTGCGCTTCAATTGCAGAAACATATTCAGGATCTTCAGGCCACTCTTCACGAGGTACCGCAAACCAGAATAAACCTGCCTGACCATATCGAGCAATGCCGCCAGCTTGGCTCCAACTGCCAGCAATGTTAGGTCGGGTTGCTAACCAAAAAAAGCCTTTTGAGCGCAATAGTTTTCCTGCTTTGTCGTTTGCATGTAAAAAATCATAGAAACGCTTCGGATGAAATGGACGCCTACGACAATAACTAAAACTAGTTATACCGAATTCTTCTGTTTCAGGCACATGCTCACCACGCATTTCTTTGAGCCAGCCAGGAGCTTGCTGCGCTTTTTCAAAGCTAAAACTGTTAGTATTTAAAATTTGTTTTAATGGAATTTGGCCATGTGTGATTGGGATTTGAATTGCCTCTGTATTCAAACTACTTAAAATACTTTGTAATTGTTTGAGCTCTTCGGTACTCACCAAATCTGTCTTACTGATCACGAGCCTGTCTGCAAACTCTATCTGTTCAATCAATAGGTCAGCAACACTTCGTTCGTCTTCCTCGCCAAGGCTTTCACCAACTTCTTGCAAAGATTTTGCCTGATTGTAGTCCTTTAAAAAATTAACAGCATCGACAACCGTAACCATAGTATCTAACTTGGCGACGTTTGATAAACTTATGCCATCTTCGTCCTCGAAGGTAAACGTTTCGGCAACAGGTAAAGGTTCTGAAATACCTGTTGATTCGATAACAAGGTAATCATATTTATCAGATTTAGCTAAACGAGTAACTTCCTCTAGTAAATCTTCTCGAAGAGTACAGCAGATGCACCCATTGCTCATTTCAACGAGCTTTTCTTCAGCTCGGTTCAAACTGACTTCGTTTTGTACCGTTGCCACATCAATGTTAACTTCACTCATATCATTCACTATCACAGCGACACGTAAACCGTCACGATTGTTTAAGATATAATTGAGTAATGTGGTTTTGCCTGCACCAAGAAATCCTGATAAAACAGTTACAGGTAATAAGTTTGTTGAGTTTAACATTGTAATTTCGCCCCAAGTTACAAGTGTTTTAGTAGGTTAAGACTCTTCTCGAATCTTTGCATAAGTATGCTCTGTAAGCTCTTTTGTTTGTTTTACATCTGCACAATATTCTGCTGTCGGCCTTGCTAAGAGTCTTTCTATACCAATTGGCTCGCCACTTTCTTCACAATAGCCATATTCTCCCAGCCTAATGCGCTCTAAAGATCCTTGGATCTTAGGAAGTAAACGCTGCTCTCTATCTACAATCCGCATCAGAATGGCGCATTGTTCTTCCCAGGATGCCCTATCACTGATATCTGTCAGCTCAGGACGATTAAGTAATTGCTCCTTAGCTTCCCTAATGTGTTCTCGCGTTATGTCATGAAGCTCAATTAAGTAATTTCGAAAGAATGAAAGCTGTTGCTCATTCATATAATCTGATTGAGGTGCCGCTTTTATCTCTTGTATTGATAAAGCACCATACACTTTATTTA
>CAYZOE010000008.1:33802-56037 GCA_964479805.1 uncultured Pseudoalteromonas sp.
CTAACTTAATCGCAAGTAAAGTTTCTGATCTTGCTAAGCAAGGTGAAACTGCTTCTTTTAAAGTAAGTTCAGAACCCGAATATCAACATGCTGAAGTGGTTATTTCTGTGGGTGATACACTGAGCGCTATATTTGAGCGCTTAAACATTCCACAACAAACACTTTATGAAATCCTGAGTGCTGATGAATCTTTATTAGCATTAGAGACGCTCAAGCCAAATAATGTGCTTATTTTTAAGTATCTTACTAAAAATCATGAATTACAGGAGTTAGAGTTATTCGTTCATGCTGGTCATCGTGTAATTTATCGTCGTGCTGAAGATGGTGGCATAGAGTATGAAACAGTAATTCAAGATGGCGAGTGGCGCACAAGACTCGTTAGTGGTGAAGTAAATGGTAGTTTTTACCTCTCTGCACAAAAAGCTGGATTGACTGAAGCTGACGCAGCTGTAGTGACTAACATATTTAAGGAACAGATCAACTTTACTCGCGCTCTTCGCAGAGGCGATAAGTTTCAAATAATCAAAAATGAGCAATTTGTTGATGGCAATCCTACTGGACAAGCCCACATTGTCAGTGCAAGGTTCCAACAAAAGACCCATGAATACACTGCTTTTTTATTTAATGATGGGCGTTTTTACGACAAGCAGGGTCATAGCTTAACAAGAGCATTTAGAAGGTTGCCGCTACAAAAATCGTATAGGGTAAGCTCTCATTTTAACCCCAGAAGAAAGCACCCTGTAACAGGTCGTATTAGGCCTCATAATGGGATAGATTTTGCCACGCCCATCGGTACTAAAGTCATTTCTACAGGCGATGGAGTTGTAACAAGAATAGGCAATCATAAATTCGCTGGAAAATATATAGATATTAAACACAGTAGTAGGTACAAAACACGATATTTGCATTTACATAAGATCAATGTCCATAAAGGTCAGTCAATAAAACGTGGACAAATAATAGCGCTTTCAGGCAACACAGGCCGTTCAACAGGTCCACATCTGCACTTTGAACTGCACATGAATGGTAGACCTGTTGATCCATTGAAAGCCAAAATTCCACTAACCCGCTCATTAACCAAAAGCGACAAAGCCGCGTTCTTAAAGCTAGTTTCTATGCGTACTAATATGCTAGACAGTTTACTTGATCCTGAAATAAACAAGGCGCACGAAACCATATTGGCAGATTGAAGTGCAAGGTGAACTTACTATTCACCCTAGCTCGACATCAGAAGACAACTTTTGATTTAAAGCTCATCCGATAAAGCGAGCTTATCAAGCTCCATATGCTTTTTAATAAATCGGATCAAACGCTTGTCTTTGTTTGGGTCTAGCGGTAAATATTGCCCGTCTAAATATTTGGCTAAAACTCTCTCAAGCAAATAACTATAAGCCATTAAACCTTGCTTTGATGTAGGAGAATGTAACGCACTTGGGTCAACAAAATAACTCACCGCTTTATTTGCCTCTTGCAGTCTCAATACATAATCGTTTACATCATTAATGAAGATTTTTCTATCTCCGCGACCTGCCCATACAAATACAGGGCTTTGAATTTTGTCAGGGTGAGCGCTGGGAGAATTTGCAGTAAGTTGTTCTTTAGCGGCTTTGTCATCCCAATCTAAGATCATTTGCCTAAAGTAATAATCACTGAATTGCCCTCGCACTTTTTCAGCAAAGCGATAATACAATCTCGCTGAACGGCCAATATCTAAACTCGGCGCGCCAGCAAACCCCACCTTGAACAGTTTGGCTTCAAAAGTCAGCGCCGTCAGGCTACTAAAACCACCAAAACTGTGGCCTATGATAGCGAGTTTGTCTTTATTGCCGATCCCTTGAGATAAAATGAAATGCATGCCATCAATGATGTCATTGTGGGCAATACCAAGCCCGAATTGTTTATTTGCCCCTTTTTCATACCCTTTGCCATAACCTGTTGAGGCTCTGAAGTTAGGTTCAAACACAATGTAGCCTCTATTCGCCAATAACTGTGTTTGCCTATCAAAGCCCCATTTTACCTGTGAGAAAGGACCGCCATGTGCTTTAACAACTAAAGGCGCATCAGATAACGAAACACCATTTGGCAGTGTTAAATAACCGTAAAGCTTAAACCCATCTCGACTTTGATATTGCACAGACACTTTCTCAGATACCCAAGTATCTTTCATTTTCTCATCGTTTTGCGGTAATGCGTTTGTTTGTTCCTGTAAAATACGCTGCAAAGTGTGTTGCTTTGGCTGATAAATATAATAACGAGTTGTGGGGCTATTCGCTTCCAAAATGATCAACCAAGGTTTGGTTTGATACGCTTTAATACTAGCGGGTAACGCAAAAGTGAATGCTTTGCCTTCGAGATGCCCACGAATATGCGTCAAGTGTTTAGCCACAATAGGATGATGGCTCATTTGCTGAGTTTTGGCCCCTTGGTATAAATAGGAAGTTGGAATAAGTAAGCCATTTTCATCTTCGCCTAATGTCGCTGACACCAAGTCAAAGGCTCGCTGTGGTTGCACTTCGACATCGAGCAATGTCTGCGTTTTTAAATCAAACCAAGCCAGCCTTTTAAACTCTGCATTGTGATTGGTTTTTATCAGTAACTGTTGTGATTTGTCGTTAAAACCCTGTATTTGGCATTTATCATCCCATTGACAAGTGAAGACCTCTTTTAAAGACCCATCAGCCTGAACTTGATGAATAAAACGCTCTCCGCGATTGCCTTCAGCGGTATTCACTTGCTTGATAAAAGCTGCATTACCCGTGTTCGAATTTACTAACAGCTGTGAAAAAGGCAGTGATGTCTGCCATATCATACGCGCTTTACCAGAAGCTGTAACGCTCAATATTTCAAAGATGCGCTCGTTGGTGCGCCACTTTTTAACTAAAAAGCTGGCAGGCTGACTTGGATCTACGCCCAAAAATCGCTCTTTCTTTTTCCAATCAATTTTGGCCAATCTTTTTAGCTTGGCTTTGTGTGTTAATGGCAACACTGAAAGCTGCTCGCCGACTCTCACAAACACCACTGAGCCGTCTTTTGAAATCTCAAATGATGGACGCTTTCTAAGTGTAACTAGCTCAGTGGTTTTATGGTCTGCAAGGGTATATTGATTAAGCGACCAGCGTTTTATATCCGCTTTTTCTTCACTACTAAGATACAAAACATAATCGGCATGGGGTGATAGGGTCACTGCCTGTATACGCTCGCTTTGTAAAAAGTGCACTGCCGGAATAAGCGGCGCACGGCTTTTTTGTTGCACGCGTTGTTTGACCCCATTGAGATCAGTTAAAAACTCAGCCTTAGCAGAACTTGTGCACATTACCCATAAAATCAGCGCGCAACGAAGCATACCACTGAAAATGTCAGTCATATTCATTATTCACTACCTGGTTGTTGATGCGCCGAAGCGCATCTCTTGGTTAATTTAGGATTGCGTTAGAAGAAGTTGATGAGACTTTGATATTCGCGCCTCTTATGTTGCTAAGCCATGGGGTCAACAACATAAAACAAGCCACGCCAATTAAGCTCATAAATAGAGCCATACCCACCCAGAACAGTTGTTGGTGTGTGCTTAATTGTGCTCGTCTTGCCAGCAGATAAACCAAAGCCATACTGAATAAAGTAAACCCTATGGCATATGCCATAACTAGCGCTGACCTTGTTCTCGAAATAGTGTCATTAAATACAGCGCCAATGCTTTGATCATTGCTGTTTAGCGCCTCATTGGCTGCTTCAAATACGGTGGCAAAGAAAATCGGCGATTGCCAAAACGCTTGCTCAGCCACAAACTTTGGTAAAGGTCGGTGTGCAATATACTGCTTTGAAGTCACTGGCGTCACTTCACCTGCATAGTCAGCAAACACCAAAGACACACCGGGTTTTTGGAAGCCAAAGTAAGAGCGACCATGAAACAGAAATAGTGCTCCGTCAGGTAACATATAAAACTGCGTGTTCATTCTGCCATAGGCTTGCTCAGGATACGCAACAGAGAAAAGCGGAGCACTGCTGGTATTCAAGGCAAAGAAATCACGCTTTTCGAAAACCAACGCTCTTTGATTTGTGGCCATAGAGACAAGTTCACCATCGCGTTCAGTTTCAAAAGGCCCGTAAAAGGATTCACCGTCTTGCGTTTGAAACTTTATTTCCATGAACTGCTCTTCGAAATCAAGCACGTACAGCGTATTAGGTGTTAGGATAAAACGACCTGCTATTAACCTTGGCGGATGAGAAAATGGCTCCAGGTTTTGTATGTCATCAATTGATGTCACAGCATGAAAGCCATTTTGATCAATTACATGTTTGAGGTTTTTGCTAACCAAGTCATAACCCAAAAACACTTGATATTGATGTGAAAACTGCCACTTCGTCAGGGTTTTCATGTCTATGTATCTTTGTTGCTGATCTTGATGCATCAACTGGTTCAAAGTATCGAATGAAGTTGGATGTGTGCTCATAAATAATGTGCTGACACCCTCTAAATTCGGCAGCAAATGGGCTCGCCACTGTGTTTCATCGGCTGGTAAAATTCTATTAATTACCGCTTTGGCATCTGGCCCCCACATTGAAGCGTAATACTCGGGTATGTCGGCTTTTTCAAAACGATCAGGATGGGTCGAAAATAGCGTAACTGGAATATGGTAAAACAGAGCCTGAGTCGACATTAAAATGACACCCAAAGCAGGCCCCATGAGTATAGCAGCGATAAATTGGCGACTCATGCGTGTATCGTGTTGACTGACATTCAATTTGAATGCTGAACTTGCTAAAAAATACACAAGTACAACCACTATTGAGTCAATAAACAACACAATAAACGGCGAGCTTGGTGTGCTGCTGATCACAAAGAGCAGCATACCGAGAATAAGTAGTGCCCCTTTATTTGCCGATAGCGCAATATACACACCGGTGAAATACGCAAATGTCGCAAGGAGTGCGATATGACCGACATATAGGTAATGCCGAAACTCAATGAGTTCAAGTGACGCACTATCTAGCACAACAAGTATGAAAAGTAATGGCACAACAAGCACAATCATTACAATGCTTAACCCTGCTGCGATCAACGCTTTGAAAATGATTTGCTCTGCTAATGGGCGATGTAACAGATACGCCCAATGGTTCTTCCTTTTATGCAATAAAAATTGCGTCACTGAAAAGATCAAAGGCAGTATTATCGCAAGGCCACTCAGCACAGTGCTGAACATGCCGCGGCCAGCCATAAGGTCGCCCTGACTCGATAAGTAAGCCAGTAAAGCTAGAAATATAAATGCCGCCGTTTTGGCATACGCTTTATAGCGATTAAGCTCAGATAAGAATAGCTCCTTCATGCGGCTGACTCCCTTTTAATTAACCCTTGTAATTTCGGCCATGGCATCAGTATCAAGAATGCAATCAGCGCAGTTGGGCCAGTAATGAGCGAAATCAGTAACCAAAAATTATGCGTTTTAACGTCTAATTTGGCTTTTTTGCCAAGATAAAAGATTGAAGCAACAGTGAGTAAACAACAAAAAACAATCAGTAATGAAAAATTTAAGTCGATCGGCCTCTGCCAAATAAAACCTTCACCTCTTGATGGCTCAGAATTAAACATCAATGTTGAATGCACTAAGTTATCTACAATATTTAGCACCAATGGAGAAAACATTAACTTCTGTTGATGCAGCCAATCTGGCAGCGCTGAAAGCTGAACTTCTTTGCTCACTAATGTGATGTTATCGCCCTCATGAGGAAGGTAAATTAACTTGGCGCCAGCTTTGAGTGCCGCAAATAAATTGCCGTCATGTACCATGAGTACATAACCGTCCATCACCTCAGCCATTACAATCTCAGGTAATGTAGGGTAAGCAAAGTCTAACGACACTTGTTTGATTGGTGCTAGGCCAACCAGGCTGTCAACAAATTCCACTTTATTGAAAAGATAAACTTGCTGGTTTGAGCTCATAAAGATCACATCAAACATAGGTACTGGAGTCGAGGTGAAGTGCTCTTCTGAACCAGTTAATGCAAATTTTAAGTCGATACGTTTATTCTCAAAATCAACTTGATAAAGCTTATTTTTGGTTTGCACATAATGAGCGTTTGTTTGTATTGCCACAGCCACATCGGCAAATTTATTTGACTCTGTCAGCTGGCTTGCTTGGTCTACAAACCCTGTTCGGCCTAAGAAGCCAACTCGTTCACCAGTTTGTCTATCAATACCGACAAATAGCATTTCTGAATGAGAGAACACCCATTTTGTGGTATCTGTCTCTAGCGCAAACTGACTATGTCGAGTATGTAAGTAAAAGCCATGTTTATGTTGAGGTTTATAAAAATGTGCTCGCGAAAGTGTATTGGTTTTAGCAAGTTTAAGCTGCCTTTGTATCGTATCGCTAAGTGGCTGTTCGATATCTCTGGCAAGCCATTGCATTACCTCAAGGTCGGTGTGCTTTCGTAATAATTCATAATCAAATTGCCCTTGGGTTTCTAATTCGTGCAGCGGTTTCGCTAAGTCGTATTGCTGCGAAGTTAAGCTCAGAGGAATATGGTAATAAAAAGCTTTTAACGATATTAAACCCACGACCGCAACAGGCTGAATAAAAAGCATAGCAATGGCGATGAATCGCTTAGATGTTTGCTCTGCAGCAAGATTAACGCGAAAAGAAGCATAAGCTAAATAACCGCTAAACAATAAGAACATTGAATCTAACAGCAAGAAATACAACACACTTTCTTGGCGTCTTAAAATCAAATAGGTGAGTGAGAACAATACGCCAATTGCGAGTTTATTGTTTGCCAACGCAATAAATTGACCCAAGGTATAGCCACATAGCATGACCAAAAATGCATGTAGAACGTTTGTGTAATGTCTTGCTTCAACCACCTGCTGTGTCGTGACATCTGCAATCAACACATTCACTAAAAATGGCAGAATAAAGGCAATAAAAAGTAGTAATGCACCGGCTAAACTTAGAGCAAAATAAATTCGCCCTTTAGATAAAGGTCGATGCATCAGGTAGATCCAATGGTTCTTTCTTCTATGCAAAGACACAGACACCAGTCCAAATAACACCCCAACAGCAACGCCACCTAAAATAATGAAAAGATGTAACTCAGATTGCGGCTCTACCACTGAGAAAAATTTGCTGAATGTGCTCCACAGCACCAACTGAAGTAGGCATATGCCCCAAGCAAAAAGTTGGTAGCGCTGATATTCACTTTTGAATAAATCAAACATCACGCTCTCCTACTTTGGTGCTCGGTGATTTTTTGCCAAGATAGAAGCGATGGCTTTATCTAAGCTAACCGGGACTTGCGTGGCGGCTTCTATGCCAAGTGCATTAAGCTTTTCTAATGCCTCTGCGGCCTCTAAGTCAGCCAAAACTAAGTGAGTTTGTTCGTCTATAATACGTGCCGAAAGTACGTTACCCAGTGTGCTAAGTTGTGACTCACTCAGGGCCTCATCAAAGATCCAATACGTCACCATATCGCTGAATTTTTCAGGGCATTCGTTATATTTCATCTCGCCATTTTCAATCACAATTAACTGTTCAGCGACACGTTCTATCTCTTCCATCTGATGCGAGCAGTACACTATGGTGGTGTCGATATCTGCTTGGGTGAACATCAGAGCTTCTAGAAACGCCTGCTTGGCAACGACGTCTAAACCCAACGTTGGCTCATCTAAAATCAGCACTTCTGGCGCTTGCGCTAAGGCCATAGCAAGATTTAAACCCGCCCTTTCACCACGAGATAACGCCGATACTTTTTGTGACTGCTCAACCTTAAAGTTACCGATCACACTGTCATAGAGATCTTGTCGCCAGTTTTTATAAAGATTTTTCTGCATGGCGGTCACTTCATGGACTTTCATCCAGGTTGGCAGAGTATGCTCTTCGTTCACATAGCCAATACGACCTCTGTGTTCAGGCTCTAAAGACTGACTGTTATGACCCAAGATAAAAGACTCACCGGAGGTCGGGGCATCGAGTCCTAGGAGTATTCTAAATAAGGTACTTTTACCCGCACCATTAGCACCAATCACGGCATGAATGCCACCCTGTGCTATTTTCAAATTAAGAGATTGGATCGCGACTTTCTTTCCTAAACGCTTATGCAGTGCTCGGGTTTCGATAATGTAATTAGCCATAACTAACGCTCTTTATCTTGCTTATTAATCGTTTGTAACTGCCCTTGTATATGCTCAATAATCTCTCGGTGACTAAAGCCCAAGCTGATGATCTCATTTATGAAAACATCGGTAGCTTGATCAAGCTTTTGCGTTCGCTCTTCCTCAGATAAAGTGCACTGTTGCTGAGTCACAAAAAGGCCTAAACCCTTCTTTGATTCGACTAAGCCAAGGTCAGTTAATTCGTTGTAGGCTTTGGCTACCGTATTTGCGTTAATGGTCAATTGCATTGCCAAGCCACGCACACTGGGTAACTTACTTCCTGTTGGTAATGTTCCGCTGGCAATCTCTTTTCGAATGCCATCGACAATTTGACGAAAAATCGGCCGAGCGTCCCCGGTCACAATTTGTATCGCCAGTGCAGTAGTTTTTGTCATTAGCTAATTATTCACTGTACTATCTGTAGTAGTACAGCAGATCGAGTGTACCACTTCGTCAATAGTACAGTTTGAGTTATTTTATTTATCTATATAAATCATATTGTTGGTTTTTATTTTTTGTTTAAAAATGATTTTAAAGGCAAGTAAGGAGGCATTTCTATGTATGAATGCATGGCTGTTTGACACTTAGAGGCTTTGGTGGTGTTACTTCTGTGCTTTAAAAGAAAACTTTACTGAACACGTATTTATTACATAACTTACTGATGACTTTAACGGCTTTTTTTTGAGAACACTTTACCCAAGCATATCATTTGATTAGGCTTGTCTAGTTCATTACTTTTTTATTATCGGCATGAAATACAGCTTTAGTAACTTCCAGTTTGACTGTGAGCAAAAGATATTAACCAGTGACGGGCAAATCGTCCCTTTAAATGATAAAGCCGGGAATATATTGGCTTTGTTTGTAATGAGCGATAGTAGGATCATTACTAAAGATGAAATATTAGAAACTGTCTGGGCTGACAGAGTGGTGACTGAACAAGTTGTGTTTCAGAACATCAGTCAGTTGCGAGGCCTATTCGGCAATAATGCGATTAAAACGTTTTCTAAAAAAGGCTACCAATGGAAACTGCCAGTGATAGAACTCACTGAGTTGGCTACTCAACATGAACAAAAAATAACATCTAGTGAACAAAGCAACACAGATGTTGGCAACCCCCCTCCTGGAAAAGAAAAAAGACCGCCGTCGATAAAAAAAGTTTCTTCAACTCATATATTTGCTTTGGTGAGTGTATTAATAATTACTACGTTATTGAGTTGGAGTATTTTTTTTAGTAAGACAACAGAAAACAAACAGCTTAAACCATCGCTGGTTTTTCATTTAAATAGTGAGACAAAAAGCCGCAAAGTGATTGATGAACTCAGCCCTCAACATGTTTTTGATACTGGCATTATAAGCTGGCAGCTCATTAAGCAAGCTCCCTCTGATTTATTAATCGCAACACGACTCCACACCATTAAAAATGCAGTTGCTCTTCAATTTATCGTACAGGGGCAGAATCGTAGCTGGCAAGATCACATCGTGGCGGATAACCCTGATCAAGCACTTCACGCTTTTAACATACTTATTAATGAAATCTCAGATTCTCAATACTTTTCAATTGTCAGTGAGCATGGCGCTTTGGCTCAGTTGAACGTACTCAGCCATCAACTAGCTAATAACCTCTTGATACAGCGAAAGCGATTAAAAACCTTTATTGCAATTGAACAACTATCGCAAGCCAATGCCTTATTAACTGACCTAGAAAATAAGTCTGAATCAACTCTCGAGCAAGCCTTGCTTCTGCTTGCAAAAAACGAAATCGCTAACAAAGCAAAAAATTGGAAGTTAGCTAAGCGAAGCATTACACAAGCAATAGAACTCTTTGAGCACCATGGGCTTAACCACCTAATTGCAAGGGCATATATAAGTGCTTCTTGGGGCTATATAGTTGAACAAAACTTTCGTGAAGGTATGACGGTATTAAATACTGCTGTTATTAATGCCAGAAAAGCGGATCAGCCATTGTTGGAGTTTGAAGCGACGGCTATGCAAGCGTATTTTTCAGGCAAAGTAGGAGAAATAGAGCTTGCCTATGCACAACTAGACACAGCAAAGCAACTGATATCGCTTCATGATTTGGGTGATGAAAACCAAGCTTTGATATATTACTTCGCAGCTTGGATTGAACAAGATAAAACTAAAAAAGTGGCTGCTTATGAGTCGCTTTTAAATACGCCTTTTTCAGCCAAATATACAACTTATTATTACAGTAGTGCTAAATCGTTAAGAAGTATCTACCTACACCAGCAAGCATTTGATAAAGCTGAAGCAACCATTAAATCCTGGCAGTCAAAGTCTTTTCAATCTATCAGTAAGGCTTATATTAAGCTTGCACAGAAACAAGTGCCTATTGGGCTAGAGTTTGCTGAGCTTGCTTTTAATCAAGCTCAGCTTGATCACAGTCGTTATGTGGCATTAGATGCTGCACTGTTACTTATTCAGTTAAACAGTCACTTAAAACAAAGGGCGAAGGCTTATATTGTTCAACAAGCAACGCCACGCTGGTTAGACCAAAACCCATCGGGAAGAGAGCTTATAAATAATTAGCCTGTAACTTTAAGCCACGATTAAAGCGCTTTTATCCAGCGTTTAACTGGCTTGACCCATTCAGGAATAGGTCGATAAAAGGCACCATGTTCTAGCCCTGTATTTATCGCTATTTCTTCAAATGACTCCGCTTGAGTACTTTTAGTTTTAAGTGCCTTACAAGTGTTTGCTTTGTCAGTTTTCTCGTAAATAGACAAGACACGGCCATATACTTTTATGTCTGTGTGTTGTTTAAAAACAAGTCGACCACAGCCTGCAAGTAAAATCGTATTAACCCCTAAATCTGATACCTTGTCTGAAGTAAGACCTGTTATGAAAGCGCCCTTCGAAAAACCCATAATAGTGATATTTTTGGCATCTACACCTTGTGCTACCAAGCTTCTTATTTGTTTATTAAGCTCATAAGCATATTTATATGGGTCAGTGTTTTTTGACCTATGAAAAGCAATCAAATTGTAACTCTCATCAGCAAGTGCAGCCTTTATTGCAGGAAAATCATAAAGCCCCCAGCCATTTTTAGTATTGACAGGCTTGGGATTATCCCCTTCGACAATGTAACCATGAGAGTAAAATATATACTTTTCTTGAGGTTTTATCTGCGTTGGAAACTCAGAGTAAACTTCTCCGGCAAAACTATTAAAAGATAAAAGTAGAGCAGCACTTAAACTTATCAGCTTTTTCATTATGTGTATTATTAGTTGTGGATTGAATCGATGTTAAGCAATTCTAAACGGCTTTTAGCTTTGAGATAAGCACTTGTTATGTAACAAGGTATTACAGTTTTATGGTGATTAATGTGGATTTATAACACTCATTTATATAATAAAATGTGCGCTTACTTTTAAGGCCTGTTTACAAGCAACAAAACGCCAGTTAAAGATTGATATCTAATGCATCTTCAAACATATATGAATAAAGCTACTTAGCTCATTTTGCTGCTTGTAACAGTTATGATTTATATTTTACTACTGTCTTCTATCTTAGTTAACTCTATGCCTCCCATAGACCAATAGTCCATGCCTGAGTGCAAAAAGCTTAATTGCAGATTAGACTCGCCTTTTTTCAAGTAAACTTGATTGCGATTAGGCGCTTCTTTATCACCATCGTAAACTATGTCACCAACGTGTTCATTGTTTTGCCAAACTTTATAAAACACGCCGTCATTGCTTGTTCTGCCGCGATAACTAAATTTATACCAGCCATCTTCTTTCACATTAACATTAAAAGAAGCGGATACTTCTTCTTGTGTGTAACCATGATTAATCTTAGTGATGTAGTAAAGTTCTGGTCGCGTTTCGTTCGCCGCACTAAACCCAAGTTTGGCATTAACAAGTTGGCTAACATATTGTATATCTAGGTTTCCTGGGATATCGAGCGTTTTATGATTTGTTTGATAAGCTGCATGGCTTGGCAAACTTCCCACAGTGTTGTTTTTAGCCACGACCCTCAAGCTACCGCCTTCATTAGGTAACGTTACCTTAACTTGATTATTGCTTGCCTGTACCGTGACTAACTTTTCATAGTGTTTTTTAAAAAAGCCGCCCATTAGATGTGAATGAGGTTTGGTGGAGAGATAAACGTCATAGTGCGTCACGCTTTTATCGTCTACTTTTTGCCAACTTAGTTCATAGTTACCCGGATCTAATTGTTTAAGCTGCAAGCTATTAGGTGTAGGCAAAAATGTGGGTCGTGTAGCTTTACGCGCTTGTTGAGCTTGGTTTAATTTACTTGCAAAAGCCAGTGTTGTGTTATTTGGCTTCACTGTTAAGTCGTCAGTAACTAACCGAAAACTTACACCCGCGAATGGCTTAGTTTTTGGAATACGGCCTCGATCACTGTGGTTTGCTGGTGGAGAGTGCCAGCTATAACCTCGGTGTGCAATGCGCTCACACTTGGTAACATCCATTTCTTCAGCAGTGCGCTTTTTATATTCAGGGTAATAACAATTGGCCAATAAGTTTGATGCGTTTCCTAACATATCATACAAACCAAATGGATTAGGGCGATACATACCAACTAACGTGATATAAGGCTCGTTATCGTTACATTGCGTATGCTCTAAAAAACCAACATAACTTGCGCCCACTTGATTTGAAGCCCAATACTCACTCGATTCATCAGCAAAATTACCATATTGACATGCTTGTGTTTGGTTGGTGTCATCGCCCCAAAAGTAATGACTTGTGGTGCCAGCGCGAGTGGCATATTCCCACTCCTGCTCTGTTGGTAACCTAAAAGTAATGCCCGTTTTTTCGCTTAACCAATCTACGTAGTCATAAGTAGCTTGTAACCCTGTACAAGTAACCGGTTGGTATTCACTGATCACATAGCGATGACTTTGCCAGTTTTTATCTCCTTGATCGTTTGGCCCCGATAGCCAGTTTTCAGTTAGAGTATCATTACAGTTCTGCGGCATTTGGTAATTTGTATCTTCAACAAACTGCCTAAACTCAGCCATAGTGACTTGATGCGTTGCCATCATAAATGGTTTTATGGCTACTTTATGAAGCGGTTGTGCACGTTTATCACCAAAAGCAGTGCCCATCATGAATTCGCCTCCGGGGATTTTTACCATGTTTGGTAAAGTGTGATCAGAGGCATTTACTACGCCTATAAAAGTTGCCCCGAGTAAAGCGATACTGGGCGTGAGCTGGCGAATATATGTTGTTTTTGAAGCTGTCATAATTACTTCCTTATTGAAATTTATAGACAGCTTATTTCGCCATTGAACTTTCTTCTTAATAAAAATCTACGGTTTTCTTATTAAAACAATAAGCATATTTATCAGCACCTTGGGTGAATAAAAAAGTGTATTCGATAACTTTTTATTGCTAGTTTCTGCCTGTAAGAACTTATTTTTGAAGATACTCCTAACTTTACTGTGGGTTTGAAATTTAAAAATGCTAAGTTGATTGATTTGGGACATACATTTAGACAACAAAAAGTGCATAAATAACAGAAAAGCAATAATATCCTGATCAGCAACTCAATATTGTCGAAAACGTTAATGTAATAAGCACAGTATTAAGACTTTAATAAAAATACCTAAAGTGTAAAATTCTGCTGGTCCAGTTCTCACAAGGTGCTTTATGATGGATAAATTCGACAAACAAATCATTGCTGAATTAAAAAAGAATGCGCGCCAAAGTGTTTCGGCTATTGCTGATACCGTTAGCCTTTCACGCTCTGCCGTAACCGAGAGAATTAAAAAACTCGAACAAAATGGCGTGATTCGGGGCTATCAAGTGCTACTGAGCGAATCTCAAAAAGTTGGCGTGTCTGCTTATTTTGAAATACAACATCAATGCGCGCGTTGCTCTGAAGTCGTGCCTTTGTTTCAGGCAATTCCAGAAGTGGTCACCTGCCGTGGGATCACGGGTGATATGGATTTATTGGTCTTTGTTCAAGCAGAGTCAATGCAGCGCTTGCATGAAATTCGTGAACACCTCGACGCCCAGCCTGATTTTGTGAAGATAAAAACCCATGTAGTAATGAGTGAGTGGATTGATAACCGAGCTGGCTAACGCTCAAAAACTCTTAGATTAATCCCAACATTTAATGATACTTAATCATTTTAAAAACTAAAACTGACATTAGCTTCGTTTGACACTTCTTATTCAGAATAACTAAATCGCAAAGTTTTTGCTTTGTCTATATAAATACTTAAGCGATGGCAAAACGCATGCGTGGTGCTATCGAAGAGTATTCTATAACACCAAATAAAGAGAATAAGTATAAGCGCTCATATTAAACTATAAACGACCAAAACTTCTCATTTTTGCGCTACCTATACTAAAGTTTAGCTAAATAGAAACAAGACTTGGTGATGCATTGCTTTTCATTTTATTACTGATTGAGCTAATTTTACTCATGCTGATCTTTCTGCCTTTGTTGGCATTTAGTGGCGAGCATTACCTGCTCGATTTACTCAGTAACTTTCAACTTCACTTTTTTATATTAGCGCTGTGTTTTAGCATTCCTTTGCTGCTAAAGTCGTTCAAAATCGGCGCGATATCGGCCTTTATTTCAATCGCTATTTTTGCCTTAAGCCACATTTGGTGGTTCAGTAAAACACAGCCATTAGAAACTGAATATTTAAAAGAACACCCCAAACTGCATATCGTGCAGGCTAACTTAAGTTACTACAACCCAGTACTCAGAACCGCTGTTGAAGAACTGAATTCACTCGATGCCGATTTATATCTTTTTTACGAGTTTAACCAAGAACAAAAACCGCTATTTCTTGAAATTGCAGATAGACGTTATAAATTTGGTGATGGTGATTATGATGGCTTTCCTGATGGTATGGCAATAATTAGTAAATACCCACTTATAGATATAAAAAAACACAAAATTTTACCGAGAAAGGGCTCTGTCATTACCTTAATTTTGCAATTGCCAAATCAAAAACTCGACCTCATTTTATTACATCCCCCCTCACCGCGTTCTCCAGATAAATGGCAGAAACGCAATGTGTTATTAGGCAGTGTACAACCTTTGGTTGAACTTACTAAAAATAAGCATATTCTTGTGGCTGGTGACTTTAATACTACACCTTGGTCAAGGCATTATCCTCGTCATCACCACCTTACTCCCTGCTATCAACAAACTGGCATGTATGCATCTTGGCATGCATCTAAATACCTACATCCATACGGATGGTTAACAGGTTTACCCATAGATCATTGTTTGACGAGTAACAGCGTTAAGGTCTCTCAATTCAAAACTCACTCTTTACCGGGTAGTGATCACCTAGCACTAGATTACAACATATTTTTAATTGATTAGTGTTTGATCTTTTTAATCGCGCACGATATAGTCTTGCGCAATCAGAAATAAAAAGGTGCTTAATTTATGTTTTATGATTTAAAAGCGACAAGCTTACAAGGCAAATCAATTAACTTCTCTGACCTAAAAGATAAAGTTGTATTGATCGTTAATACCGCAAGTGAATGTGGTTTTACTTATCAATATGAAGGCTTGCAAAAGCTTCATGAAGAATATGCAGACAAAGGGCTTGTGATTATTGGCTTCCCCTGTAACCAATTTGGCAATCAAGAACCAGGTGATGCAAGTACCATTCAACAAGGGTGTTTAATTAACTATGGTGTAGACTTTTTAATTAGCGAAAAAGTCGATGTAAATGGAAAAGATGCTCACCCGGTATATCAATACTTAAAATCAAAAAAAACAGGCTTCTTTGGCAAAAACATTAAATGGAATTTCACAAAGTTTTTGATAAATCGTCATGGAGAAGTTGAAAACCGCTTTGCGCCAGTAACTAAACCGCAAGCAATCGCTAAAAAGATCGAAAAGCTGCTGTAAAGAGTGTCAACATGCTAAACGATGATTTACTTAGATTAGAAAATCAGTTGTGCTTTCCGCTTTATGCCGCATCTAGGCTGGTAACGCGTCTTTACCAGCCTTTACTTGAAGCCCATGGCCTAACTTATCCGCAATATATTGTTTTATTGATCCTTTGGGAACAAGATGGTTTAACTGTGAGTGATATCGGTGACAAAGCCATGCTAAGCAGCAATACCTTGACACCACTACTGAAAAGAATGCAGACTGCCGAATTATTAGAAAGAGCAAGAAGCGAGTTTGATGAGCGTAAAGTGATCATCAAACTAACGGGTAAAGGGCAAGCATTAAAAAGCGAAGTCGCTTGTATTCCTATACAATTACTTGAGAATAGTCGCATCGATATTGAAAAAGCTAAGCAGTTGAAAAGTCTATTAGACGAACTAATTGGTAAATTAGCATAGCCTTCAATTTAAAAAAGCGCGTTTATGAACCTAACTGTCAAACAAGTTTTCTCTGATGATAAACATATTTATCTTAATTTGGCTCAGGCGTATGAAGCTGAATTTTCAAAGATTGTGGGAAAAGCCCCCGATGAAAATGGCATTTTTCCATTAGACACACAATTAAATGAGTCCACTTTTGGCTTTGTTTGTTATGTTGAAAACGTACCCGCAGGCATTGCCGCAATATCACAAAATAGTGAATATGAATTTGAGGTATGCGAATTCTACATCGTGCCTTATTTCAGAAAGCAGAAACTTGGCATACAGTTTAGCCACAAATTATTTGATTTGTTCAAGGGTCAATGGGAAATCAAGCAGATAGCAGGTGCTGATTATGCCACTCAATTCTGGCAAGAAACTTTGCGTTGTTATCAAGTGGAGCAGTTTAGCGAAGACTACTTTACAGACCCATATTGGGGGAAAGTAACTAGGCAAACATTCTCAAATCTGTAAATATAAGAAAAAACAATAATTAAAATTATGAAGGAACATAACTTAATCTTCTTATCTGCAAGTATTATCTTAGTTGCTTTGATCGACTCTGCAGGAGCACTACTGGGCTTTTGGTCAATTAAAGGTCAAGAAAGAAATATCATCTTAACCATTGAAAGCATGGTTTTGATTTCGTTGCTCATTAATAGTTTGATGATAAAACGGTGGGTCTTTAGAAATACTGAAAACAGCGCTCTCATAAAAATCGCATGGCTCAGTTTTTTAGCGCTTTGTTTTTGCCTTTTGGGCGATGTCACTAACTTCAATCTTCCCGAAACTTTCTACCGGTATGAAAGTGTCATTAAACATGATTATTTAGTCGATTCTATTTATTTCTTTTTACCTGGCTACACCCTACTTTTGCTCGCTGGTATTCGTGCCATTGAATTAAAGAGCAAAGATAAACGTTTTATCAGATACCCTGTGATTGCTGGCTGTGTGGTCGGTATGATCTCAATGGTTATGATGCACCTACCAAATACTGGCTTGTTTATCACAATTAGTACGGGAATTTATGCCATACTGATTGGTGTTGTTGGCTTTACTGGTTTTGCATTTATCTTGTCTTGCGGCGGTTTAAAAGCAACGTTGAACGAGTTCCTTGTTGGCTTTGGGTTTATTCTAGCTGCTGTTGCAGATGCCATCATCGGCAATTTTTGGATTTATGGAAATCAAGGTGAAGGCTTTTATCCGCTAGTCAGATATTTTAACTGGATGGTTTATATTACCTCTCAGTGCTTGGTGATACATTTACCGCATCTACTTGTAATAAATTCTAAGTATTCTCATGATAGAAAACAGCAAGATTCAACCCAGTGATTTTACCGAGGCAGAAATGAACGAACAGTACCAAGCAAATAATATTTTTGCGAAAATTTTAAAAGGCGAAGCGCCTTGTATTAAATTATTTGAAGACGACTATACGCTCGCTTTTATGGATATTATGCCGCAAAAAGAAGGGCATGCTTTAGTAATTCCAAAGCAAGCTGCCACAACCATTTATGACCTCACAGATCAAGCTTCATTAGCTTGCATGAAAACAGTACAGAAAATTGGTAAGGCCGTTGAGCAAGCCTTAAACGTGCAAGGGACTTCGATTGTGCAACACAATGGCAATGCCGCGGGTCAAACTGTGCCGCACTTTCATTTTCATATCATTCCTGGGTCGTTACAAGGTCTAAAAGCGCACGCTGAAGTGAAGGCTGAACCTGAGCATATAGAAAAAGTCGCTCAGAAAATTAAGGCATATATATAACATATGCCTATTACACAAAATTAATCAGAGTTTCGTTCATGTGGTAAATCTGATAAGTACTCAACAAACTCTACTTCAAAACCATCTGGATCTATGAAATACAGGTTTTTTCTAAATGGATGTTCACTGCCAGTCTTATCTATCTCGAATCCCGCCGCTTTCATTCTTTTTGCAAGCGCTTCAATATTTTTAACGACATAGGCAAAGTGCGCAAGACCCACTTGATGCCCTTCTAATTTGCGATTGTTGCCTTCACCATGGTCGCTCATAGCTAAATAATGGTAATCATCACCAAAGTGTACCCACGTGCGCTGTTTGCCATACCACTCTCCCTCACCTTTGCTGCGAATAAACCAATGTGGAAATGCCGCTTGATAAAACTTTAATGAGCGTTCGATATTGCTGACGACTAAATTTACATGTTCTAAATACATAATGCGCTCCTTACTTATTGGCCATGGTTGCGTTAAAAAGTTGCGTGATTTTTTCGATTATTTTCGTGTACTTCATTGTCTTCATCTTTTTATTTTTCTTGTCTGCTGATTTGATGAGGTAACTTTAAAAGCTCAAGTTAGCTTGAGGTAAAGTGCAAATTTTCCGATTGATACCATTGAAGAAATTGATGAGTAACAGAAGAGATTAGTTAAAAGCTAAAAAGAATATGAACATTCAGTTCCGAAACTGTCGAGTAAAGGCCTCTCCCTCCCTTTAGTATTCTCCGCATTAAAAAACTAAAGCCACAATAGGAACGCATTATGTTTAGAGAATTACATCAACAAGAAGCTCCATTTATACTTTGTAATGTATGGGATGCAGCGAGCGCAGCTATTGCTGAAAAACTTGATTATCAAGCTTTAGGTACATCAAGCGCAGCCATCGCAACGTCTCTTGGTAAAGCAGATGGTCAGAACATCTCTTTTGAAACATTGTTGACAGTAGTTAAACAGATATCAGCTGTGACAAGCTTGCCACTCAGTGTGGATATAGAAGCAGGTTACGCCGACACACCTCAAAAAATTGTTGAAAACATAGCTGAACTCGCAAAGTTAGGGGTGATGGGTATTAATATCGAAGACAGCCAATTAATTAATGGCCGAAGATCTTTAGTCGATATGCATGATTTCAGTGAGAAACTGTCGCAAATTAAGGTGCAATTAAATGACGCAAATATTGAGATGTTTATCAATGTTCGATCAGACACTTACATCGTTGATGCAGCCACAGCTTTACCTGAAACAATCGAACGAATTAGCTTGTACGAAGGAGCAGGGGCTGATGGCATCTTCTTACCTTGCTTAACGGCTCCTGACAATATCAGTAGAATTGTTACACTTTGCTCATTACCACTCAATGTAATGTGCATGCCTGAGCTTGCAAGTTTTGAACAACTTCAGCGACTCGGTGTGAAACGTATTTCTATGGGTAATTTTATTTACGATAATATGCTCGCTCACTTACAAAATACCCTGTTGTCTATTAAGACACAAAATTCGTTTGAACCGTTGAGTCTAGGTTAAAGATCAAAATTTTGGATCACGTATCAGTGAAACTTAACTTTAGTGATTTCTGATACGTTTATCTCAAAGCGCTTTTCAAGTTAATTTAGCCGCCCATTAAGTCACTGTTATCTATTTATGTATACTAGTACGTTTGAAAATATAATTAACCAGAACTGCTTTATCTTAGCTAGGAGAAGTAATGATTGATTTGAGTATTGTGCCGCTGTTTTTTATCGCCTCTATTATGCTTGTACTCTCACCGGGGCCTGACCTTTTGCTGATTTCAACTTACTCATCTTCAAGAGGGTTTAAACCGGGATTCATGCTGGCGATTGGTATATTGTTAGCTGGAATAATACAAACCTTGCTAGTCGCTTTTGGGCTAGGCCAAATGATGCAACAAATGCCACCAATTGCGATGGCGATAAAGATCATCGGAGCACTCTATTTGGCTTGGCTAGGGGTTAACCTCATTAAGACTTGGTACACCAATCAAACATCACCCAGTAAAGCCTTGACCGTGTCTGAATTAAAGCCAATGCAACTTATAAGTAAGGGGTTGTTGAATAACCTATTGAACCCTAAAGCCTTGTTGTTTTTCAGCTTGTTTTTACCCCAATTTACCAATGAAAACTCAAGTCTGACTGGTCAAATTCTCGTTCTCGGCACTTTGCTGAGCCTCATTGCTTTTACTTTTAACACGCTATTCTCATTCGGATTTAGTAAAATTGGCGCTTATTTTGGAAGCAAACTTCGCTTGGGTAAACATGTAGATGGTTTACTCGGGGTCATATTCTTAGGGTTAGCGACAAGACTTATGACACAAAAGTAACATCATTCAGAACTACATTATTTCTTATCATCGCCGTTATCTTCCTTGCGTTTTGGTTGCTCTTGTTTTGCTTTAGCGACATTTTTGAATGCAGGAGGTGGTATTGGAAACAACGAGATTAAAGGCATCAACGCCATAAATAAATAGGCACCCTTAGGCATTTTTTTGGCCCACTTTGTTGCCCTTTTTGCCAAGATAAGAAACAGGAAGATAATTAATACACCTAACCCTATGGTTAAAATATCCATCTTAATTTCCAGACATTTTGATTAATAGATAAACAGTTTAATTGTGTTTTACCTTCTTTAATTCAAGCCATTACACATAAATTTATGCTCGATAAGTAATTTCACTTTGACAACAAAGCCGAAAAGATCAAATATAAATAACAATTATTATTAATTGCATTTTCAGCTTTACTTATGAGTACCAATAACACACTGATTCAACAGACTATGCTCACTTGGCAAAATACAATATGCGAGGGTAACAACGCATTCGAAAACAATCGCTATATTACTGCAGACAAATTATATCAAGATAGCTTAGAGCACTTAGCTGATATTGGTGGTTTCATAACTTCAAATACACCGCCACCTATATCTTGGGTTATTGATCAATTTGTGCCAGCACTCGTCGTGTCGTACTTGAATTTAGTCGACTCCTCTATGGCTCAAGGAAAGCATGAAATTGCATGTGACTTCTTAGTTGAGGGTTACAACGTGGTTTCTGATTGTGGGCATTGCTTATTGAACACGACCCAAGACGAAAACCACTATTTATTCTCAAAACATCTTTCTCAGCTACAACATCATTCATTTGCAATCCGTAAGCACCTTGCTCAATCACCTAATTTACTGAACAAGCTAGAAAAGATTTCAGAACCATATTCCGTCACATCGTTGACTTATCACTAATTTATATCTATCAAAACCGAAGGAGTGCTTAATGCCATTCACACTACCAAAACTAAATTATCAATATGACGCGTTAGAGCCACACATTGATACAAAAACCATGGAAATTCACCATACTCTGCATCATCAAACCTATGTAAATAAAGCAAACGAAGCGCTTGCAGGCACTGAGTTTGCTGAAAAAAGTGACGAGTGGTTATTAAGAAATATCCAAACTTTACCAACCTCTCTTCAAGGTGCAGTGAGAGACCATGTTGGTGGGCATCATAATCACAGTCTATTTTGGGAAGTGATGTCTGAAAACGGCGGGCAGCTGCATGAAGGTAAGTTAGCCGAAGATATCAACAAAGCATTTGGCAACTTTGACACTTTCAAAGAACTTTTCATCAAAGCCGCACTAACACGTTTCGGTAGCGGCTGGGCTTGGCTAGTTGTGAACGAGCAAGGTGAGCTACAAGTAACCAGTTCACTTAATCAAGACAGTCCACTAATGGATAATCTAGTGCCTATTTTAGGCTTAGATGTATGGGAACATGCGTACTACTTGAAGTACCAAAATCGCCGCCCAGAGTATATTAATGCCTTTTTCAATGTCATTAATTGGGCCGATGTAGAGCGCAGATACTTAGCTGCGACAGTATAAAAAACGCAAAAATTAATGTGTGAGTGCTTCAAGTCTTTCAACCTGAAGTACTCCATATCAGACCATTCTTTTCGGTAAATCAAATTTATCAACGTCA
>CAYZOE010000008.1:56137-72896 GCA_964479805.1 uncultured Pseudoalteromonas sp.
ATTGCATTGAAATGTTTTTGTTTCAACTTGGGAAAGTCAGTCCGATTTTTATATTTCAAGTACAAGTTGTTAAACACCGCTGTTTTTGAAAGCTTATCCAATTCCGTTAAAAATTGGCGACCCGATTGCTGTTCGGGTGCTTTACAACAGGACTGGTAGGCTTTGATCAGCTCTGCAATGGTTTTATATTGAGCTTGCTGCTGTTTGAGTTGATATTGTGCTTCTATAAAAAATGCCACACCACTCCAATACACGCGCTGCTGGGCGTTGAGTTGCCACATATTGCTACTCACACTCATTAAACGCGCATCTTTAAGATGTGACAATCGATATGTGTTTGATAGTCCGCGTTCAAGCCCTGCTTTTAGCCGCATCATCATATTATCGTGGTTAAAAAGGCCGCTGTCTTTCATAACTTGGTTTTGCAAAAAAGTCGCCAAACCTTCGCTCAACCAGAAATCTTCATATTTTAATAACGGGTGATATAAATGGGCTAACTCGTGATACAGCGTCCAGTCGTTTTTTAATTGTTTGAGACTCGCAAAGCGACTGAATTGTAGCTCAACACCATCTTGGTCACCACGAATGACTTCGGCCCAAGGCACAACTTCAAAAGCAAAATATTGTGGCTTCAGGTAAATAGGTACGGTTGTTTGTGTTAGAGGCCCGAGCGTTTTTTGGGTTACTTCTAAGCCAAAGTTTATCCAGTTTTTTACTTTAATTTGCTGCGCTTCATTGAGCGCTGACAAGCCGATGAAGTCAGCTTTCGTATGAACAAGCTGAGCGGCCAAACTGTATTGAGAAAGCACCAGTATAGAAAATGCCAAGCCATAAATAATGTTCAAACGCCACCTCTTAATACACGGTTTCAGTTACCAAAAAGCAACACTCTCTAAGTGCAATTTTAGATGACCCATAAAAGCGGGTTTTACATTCAGTGCCGTTTTTGGCTAGTACTCCAGCACTATCCACATATAATAACGACAAGAATAGTTATTTGGAGCAACTATGCTCAGTCTCGAAATTTGTCAAAAAGCGCGCTTTTCTAGAGATCCCCGCTTTGATGGCAAGTTCTTCATTGCGGTTAAAACCACGGGTATCTATTGCAGAACTATTTGCCCTGCATCGCCGCCGAAAGAAGAAAACGTAGAGTATTTTAAAAGTGCAGTGCTAGCTGCTGAAGCCGGTTACCGACCATGTTTGCGTTGTCGCCCTGACAGCGCACCGAGTTCGGCTACTTGGCAAGGCAATGGCGCAACATTAAATCGCGCAGTTCGTTTAATTGATGAGGGTGCATTACAGACTGGCTCTATTGTTGAACTCGCTTCACGATTGGGTGTCAGCGACAGATACTTAAGAAGACTATTCAACGAACAAATAGGTGTTTCTCCAAAAGCTTATGCACTTTATCAGCAGTGCTTGTTTGCCAAAAAACTGTTGCACCAAACCAGTTTACCCATTACTGAGATTGCACTTGCCAGTGGCTTTGAGAGTATTCGCCGCTTTAACGATTGCTTCAAACAACAGCTTAAACTCACCCCCACTCAAATGCGCAAGCAAACGCATAAAAGCAATGCAAAACTGACACTAAAGCTATCGTATCGCCCACCATTTGACTGGCATAAGATGCAACGCTTTTTATCTGCCAGACTCATTCCAGGTCTTGAATGGATTGGCGAAAATTTTTATGGCCGTAGCTTTATTTATCAAAGTATTAAAGGACAATTCACCGCTCACCATCAAGCTGAAAAGAACCAATTCTTGGTCGAGATTAGCCTTGAAGACAATCGTGTTCTCAAGCCTGTGGTCAGTAATATTCGCCGCGTGCTGGATTTAGATGCCGAGCTCGAGCAAATAGAGCAAGACTTAACTGACGCGCTTGGCACAAATACGCTGATCAGCTCTGGGTTGCGCTTGCCCGGTATTTGGGATGTGTTCGAAGCGGGTATGCGTGCTATTTTGGGTCAACAAATATCTGTGACTGCTGCCAAAAATTTAGTGATTAAACTGGTTGAAACCTTAGGCGAAAAAGAAGCCAATGACCAAGAGACGCATTGCGAGAGTGTGCTGTACTTCCCCACAGCAGAAACCATAGTGCAAAGCGACTTAGCTTTTTTTAAAATGCCCGAAAGCCGCAAACAAACCATTGCGAGGTTTGCTCAGTTTGTAGTAAACAAACCTATTGAAGCACAAAACCCAGATAATTGGCTGGCACTAAAAGGCATCGGTCCTTGGACAGCAAATTATGCCAAAATGCGCGGCTTAAGCGACCCAGATATATTCCTCGCAACCGATCTAGGGGTAATTAAAGCACTAAAAGCACACGCTGATTTTGACTCAGAAAAAACCGCACCTTGGCGCAGTTACCTTACTTTTCAGCTATGGGACAAACTATGATGTATTGCGACTACTATGAAAGCCCGCTTGGCAGGATGGAAATAAAAGCAACCGATAAAGGAATTTGCCAGGTCATTTTCTGTGGCGAACATCAAGAGCCTGTTGTACCGTCAAAACTCATCACCCTATGTATTACGCAACTTGAAGAATACTTTGCAAACACTCGCCAAAGCTTTGATCTTCCACTGGACCCTGTTGGCACTGAGTTTCAAAAATCAGTCTGGCAAGCATTGTGCAACATTCCATTTGGTCATACTTACTCATATTTACAGCTTGCAGAGCGCCTTAATAATCCAAAAGCAGTGCGCGCCGTGGGTGGCGCAAACGGTAGAAATCCAATAACTCTGATTGTACCTTGTCACCGAGTTATTGGTGCTTCAGGCACACTAACCGGTTACGCAGGAGGCGTTGTGCGAAAACAATGGTTACTAGCACACGAATGCGTATCAGGATTTGCCAAACCGCTCGTACTGGATGAAGTGGTTAATACTCGTCAAGATAAGACGCAATTTTTGCGCTAGTCACATTATGAAAGAACGATCTGAAACTACCTGCATATCGTAATAACAAAAGTTTAGTATTTTAGGGCACTTAATTATTTGTATGGATAAAAGTAAATCAGTTCCAACGTCTCGCTTTTCTCGACTCAGTAAATTTGGCTTACTCGCCTCAAAAGTTGCCGGCAATGTACTAATAGATAGTGCAAAGTCTGTCGCCAAAGGTGAAAAACTCGATAAACAGTCGTTAATTTTATCTCCCAAAAATATTGAAAACTTAGCTGAGCAGCTCGCTCAACTTAGAGGTGCAGCCATGAAGTTGGGGCAGCTTTTATCTATGGACTCGGGTGAGGTTTTGCCTCCTGAATTAAGTAAATTATTGGCAAGGCTAAGATCTGAAGGTCATGCTATGCCCCATAAACAGCTAGTCGGTGTTCTTAAATCACACTGGGGAGATAACTGGCTCAACAAATTTTCACACATTGAGCTTAAGCCATTTGCTGCTGCTTCAATTGGCCAAGTACACAAGGCGACACTCGAAAACGGCCAAAAGTTGGCGGTAAAAATTCAATACCCGGGGATTGCAAAAAGCATAAAAAGCGATGTCGATAATCTTGCAAGCCTTCTAAAAATGAGTGGCTTATTACCCAAGCATATCGACATAGCACCACTTATTGCCGAGGCAAAACAACAACTTTTAGACGAATCTGATTATCAACTCGAAGCTTGTCACTTACAGCACTATCAAGAGAATCTTGCAAGCTTCGAGCAATTTAAGATACCCAAGGTGATTAACGATTTAACCACTGAGCAAATTCTCAGTATGGAATTTGTTGAAGGCATTGACTTAGAAGCCTGTGTGTCTTTGCCGCAAGCACAACGTGACGCCCTTGCTAGCAACTTAATCTATTTATTCTTCTTTGAGCTCTTAAAATTTAATACTGTGCAAACAGATCCTAACTTTGGCAATTATCTTTATCAGCCCGATACCGGCAAAATAGTATTACTCGACTTTGGTGCAACTCGAGTGCTTACGCAGGTCGTCTGTAATGGTTATTTTGCGCTCTTTTCGGGTGCCCTATCTGAAAACCGTAATTTAGTTGCTTCAGCCGCAGAACAAATTGGTTACTTCGATTCAGAGATCGACTTGGAATATAAACATAAAGTCATAGATATTTTTATGCTGGCTTGCGAACCCCTAAGACAAAACAAGGCCTATGACTTTGCTGCGAGTCCTCTTGCCAAACAAATTCGTGATAAAGGGCTTGAAATGAGCACCGATAAATCCAAATGGCACTCTCCACCCATCGACGCACTATTTATTCATCGTAAACTTGCAGGGCTTTATCTTATCGCCGCAAAGCTCAATGCCAAAGTGAATGTACAACAGTTGTATAAATCTTTCTTAGTACAGGCAAAACTGAATCAAAAATAATACCAATCCTCTTAATTAAGTGATCTATTTTAAGGCAAGGAAAATTCGTCGGTAACAAGGCGAAATTTTGCTATTTAGTTGTTCTAAATAAGAAGTTTTCAACGAAGTTAGCGTCAGTTTTAGTCCCTCAAAACGATTGAGTATTATTGAGGATTGCGTGTAGCATGGGGTAATCACCTAAACAAGAAGGAATACCCCGTGAATTTAAATCAGGTCACATTACCAGTTAAAAATATGCCAATCGCTGTAGATTTTTACCAAACTCTTGGCTTCAAGCTTATTGTCGATACCCCACATTATACAAGGTTCAAGTGTCCTGAGGGCGAAGCGACTTTTTCACTTGCCTTGGAGGACAAAGATTATGACAGTGGCACCACCGTTTATTTTGAAAACGAACAACTAGATGAATGGGTTACTACACTGCAAGACAAAGGCATCGAGTTTGCGCAACTCCCCACAGACGAACGTTACTTATGGCGCGAAGCCATATTACTTGACCCGTCTAACAATAAAATTAAACTCTACTGGGCTGGTGAAAATAGGTTAAATCCACCTTGGCGCGTTAACCCAGAATAGGGCTAACACACCATTTTATGAATTTCGCCATAGCTCTCAGACAGCTACCATTTCAAGATATTCTCTACCACCTTCAGTTTGTCGTTATAAACTTTTAAGCCCAAACTATGAAGTACAGCAACAGCGCTAAAAGAAGGTATGTTAACCATGCGCTTGTGCTGACTAAACATCAAGGTTAATAAGAGTCCATATACTTTTGCTGTGTTAAATTGTTTTGGTCGCTTGACCTGCCACTGATCTATGCCCTTTTTAGGTAAAGTACAAGGGATATGATCTGGATATGCCTGCCAAGGTACATTCAAAGCTTCAGGAAACGCATACTGTAAAAAGTCATGATAAAAACGGTGTTTTCTTACCCGTGAAATAGGTTGGGACAACACATGGCGTAATACTTTCCATGAATAAAATGGCAAGCAAAAATCCATTTGATAATCGTCAACTTTATCAAATGGAATAGCGAGTTGATGATGTTGATCATTCAAAAGTAGGAATAAGTAATAGGCTTTATCTAAAGGCACATCACCAAATTGCTTTAACGAGCGAATTATATTTTCTTTCAATGTTGTCTGCATATCTTCGGCACCGCGAATAATCGACTTTGGAATATACGCAAACTGCTGTGATAAATACGCATCTGCTAGGTGCTCGACATCTTGAGTTAACGCAGCTTGATACACTTTTTCAGAGTAATAAATTACCCCCAAGCCAACACTTCCGCCATTACCTGACCAAGAAAGTCCCGGACGCGTGACACGATAGTAATCCGGATGAGTGCCGTTACGCCAATACTTACCGAGCCTATCTTCAATCGTTTTTGCTTGCGTGTCTTTTACTTTGATCACATCAAGTTTGATGTTCTGACTGTCAGCTAAAGCTTGCGCACAATATAAATCTTGAGTTTTACCCTGAGAGAAATTTAATGCTGAAATGTCTAAATTTCGGCGCTTCAATAAGCAAGCAATCAGCCTTGAATTTAAACCACCTGACAGTGTAGTGAGAACATATTTGTCATTACTTAAATATTTATCAACATTATTGTCTAAATCTTGTTTTAACCCTTCTAATGCACCTTCGTAGTATTCACCCGCTTTAGCTAGTTCACACCAATCAAAGTATTGGGTTTTACGCACACCTAAACTCGACGCTTGCACACGATGACCGGGTTGAATACATGAAATCTCTTGGTAGTGGGTATGGTCAAACAGGTAATAACCTAATGTCGCATACTCCATCATACCTTCTTCATTACAAGTGAGCGGCACATTAAGTTCTTTTAACAAGCTGAACTGAGTACTGAAGATAAATGCCCCTTCATAATACATATAATAGAATGGGCGAATGCCTAGCGCGTCTGTCGCAATATCTAAACAATTTGATTGTTTGTTATAGCGGGCCATGCAAAACACCCCCTCACATGACTTCAACATATTATCGGTATAATTTTTATTTAGGGTATCTAAGTCTCTAAGCCTATCTGAAGACAGCAGTGGATGCCCAACAAGCGTTGCAATTTGCGAATCTGTTTGCAAAAAAGCACTTGGGCCAAAGGCTTGATAGTCGATTGTTGCCATATACAAAGCGCGCTCGTGCACTGAATTAAACTGACCATCAACACGGTTTTTTTCTTCTAACTTAAACTTTTCAATAATAAAATCATGCTGTTGTGTCAGCCCCGATGCACAATAAATTCCGAATAATTTAGCCATGAGGGTCACCTTGTTATCTGCTAAGTTTTTTCATTTGTTAGCTAAAACTCAAGCTTCGTACCAAGCTGATAAAAGATTTGAAAAACACCTTTACCTAAAGTTAAGTTGAGCTTTTAAACTGCGTGCCATTCAAGCAAAAAGGAAGCTAACAATGGCAAATACCCTCATACTTTTCTCTAGCGCTAATCAAACGGGCAACACGTATCGACTGACTCAAGCTGTTCGCTCACAGTTAGATGAAAATCATACCCGCTACTTTAATTTAGACTCACAGAACTATGCCGATTACAACTACCACAACTTTTATAGCCGAGATGATTTTTATAATATTGCTGAGGCGCTCTCATGGGCTGACAACATCGTTTTTGCCTCCCCGGTTTATTGGCATAGTGTCACATCTAATATGAAACGTTTAATCGACCGCATCACAGAGTTAACAGAGAACCCAGAAATTAAACATATAGGTAAAGGGCTTAAGGATAAGAAAGGGTTTGTATTGACAACTTCTGCTAGTAAAGAAGTTTGCCCTGTTTATGCTGGTTTTTTCGAGAAAGTATTCAGCTATTTCGATATTCACATGACCAAGCTTTTACACTTAGATTGCAGTAAAGCGCTTACCCTGCCAGAGCAGCAGATCAAAAATTTTGCACAGCTGTTAAAGTAGCTTGTACCTATTTTAATTTTAACAAGGAATACGAATGCACCAGTGTTTTGTCTCTTTATCGCGCTCTTTAGCTGCAACATTGTTAATTTCAATGACCGCCTTTGCCAAAACAAATACTTTTTAGTTATCCAGTAACGATATCAAAGTTGGAGAAGTGCTTAGTTCAAAACATGTTTATAAAGGCTTTGGCTGTGATGCTGACAATCTCTCACCTCACCTTGTTTGGTCTGGTGCACCCAAAGATACCAAAGCTTATGCTGTATTTGCATAAGATCCAGATGCCCAAACAGGAAGTGGCTGGTGGCACTGGCAACTCGTAAACCTACCAGCTAATACTACTAAGTTAAAAACTGGTGTGGGAATATTAGATAATACGCTCTTGCCTCAAGGCGCGATACAGATCAATAACGATTTTGGCGGTGCTTGCCCGCCAAAAGGACATGGCCCGCACCGCTATCAGTTCAAAGTTTTCTCGCTAGCCAAGCCGCTTAATGTGTCTGGAAATACCAAAAGTGCCGTTGTCGGTTATATGGTAAATGCGAATATGCTTACCAAAGCGAGTATTGAAATAACCTATCAACGAGATTCATTAAAGCCCATCACTTTAATTTAAATAACGACTCTAAAGGCATATCAAAAAACTTAGCTATTTTTAAAGCAATCACCACTGACGGTGTAAAACGACCAGTCTCAATAGTACTAATTGTTTTACGAGAGACTCCCACAGCATCAGCCAACTGCTGCTGTGAGAGTTTATTTAGCACCCTTACTGAATGAATATCATTCTCTAATTGTTCATTCATCTGATTTGTTTAGACCATATAAAACAGGTAACGCATAGCATACAAACATCACCCCAACCACTAACGTCGCAAGTGCCTTAGCAGAAATGCTATCAGCAGGAAAACTCTCTGAAATTAAAGAGGATATGTTTGAAAATAGAAAAGGTGAAAGAGTAAAAATCACACTATGGAAAGACCATTTAAACCCTAATAGATTCAGATGGTTTAAGTATTCATCTTCAAAACTGGCCGTCCAAAAATTACGCTTCTTAATGCTAGACATCGTTGTAACCACTTTGCACATTAAATAGATGAAATACACTGACAAACCAAGTTTTGCTACACCATAAACAAATGTTAAAGCCTTAGATGATTGAAAGTCTAAAAATGGCTCTAAGCTCGCTGAGCAAAAAAGTAGGCCCATCACAAGCGCTAAGTAAGCGTGCCAAGTAATATATTGAAGTTCTCTTTCTGAGTTAGAAACTGCAACCTTTTCCATATTCAACTCCTTGTTGATATTTATAAAATACACAAAATGTAACCTTAAGGTACACATTGATACCTTAAGGTGTCAAGAATAAAGTATAGATATGTATCTCTTGCTGGCACTCAAGCACCAATAAACAAGTAATTTCAATAAAACATGACTGACTCTTATACAAGATGCAGCTTTGCCACAAGTTTGAAAAATAAATTATTTATAATAGTCTTTGTGTAGTATATTTTTTTAAAACTGATTAATACTTACAAGATAAGTAAGTTTGGATATAAAAGATGTTTTTGAACCAACTTTCCGTCAAAGCAAGACTTGTTTTACTTATTGCGTTACCTTGTATCGCTTTCCTTTTACTTGCAGCAGTGACGATATTGCTCACAGGTAACCTAGTTGCTGGTATTCAAAGTATTAATAACGACAGAGTAGTGCCGCTCAAACAAATTAAAGTTGTATCTGATAACTACGCAGTGAGTATAGTTGATAATTTGCATAAATATAATGCAGGATTAATGTCTAAAGCCAAACTACTTAAGTCTATAAAAGATGCAGAAAACTTAGCCTCGTCACAATGGACAGCTTACCTTAAAACAGAACTTACACCTGAAGAATCAAGGCTAATAAGAAATAGTGAAGCATTATTTGATGATGTAAAAACGAAAGTAGAAGAGTATAAGTCTTTACTAAGATCTGACAGAGCCTTGTCTGAATCACCCTCACAATTTGTTAAAGAGCTTTACGCTACATTTGATCCATTTAGTTCAAGTTTAAATGCGCTTATAGATCTTCAACTTGATACCTCACAACAATTTTCAGACCAAGCTACTGCGGACTATGAAAGAGAAAAACTGATCCTAGTTACAGTATGTATCATTCTTTTTGCAATTGTCATTTTCTTAGCCTTTGCCATCAATCGTTCTATTACAATTCCACTCAATAACATAAATCAAATTATGGCCAAGATTGCTGATAATACAGACTTAACCCTTCGTGTAAATGAAAACGGTCATGATGAATTTGCTCAAACTGCATCGAGTGTAAACACCATGCTTGCTCACTTTAATGCATTAATTACTGAGCTACTGAATCTTGTGACTAATTTGCGCTCACAAACTGGAGGGCTGTCTGAAAATAGTATATCGATCGCCAACAGTACTGAGCAACAAGAGCAACAGACAACTATGTTAGCAACGGCCATTACTCAAATGAGTGCGGCTATTAAAGGTGTTGCAGATACTGCAGTTACAACATCACATAAAGCCAATGAATCAGATGCTTTAGCTCAAGCAGGTTTACAAAGCGTTCAGGACAATATCCAAGCCATTAATCAGTTGCATGAATTACTCAACCAAACTAAAAGCGATATAGACTTATTAAGTGGTAAAACCAACGAAATTAATAGTGTCGTGCAGATCATTCAAAGTGTTGCCGAGCAAACCAACTTGCTTGCATTAAACGCTGCAATTGAGGCTGCTCGAGCCGGAGAATCTGGCCGCGGCTTTGCCGTTGTGGCAGATGAGGTGAGGCAATTAGCGCACAACACGCAAAAAGCAACAGAGCAAATAAGCGAAATGATTGTATCACTGCAGGATGCGTCAAAGCGCACTGTAGATAGTATGGAGCAAGCAGCCAATCAAACAGAAAAGAGCGTCTCTATCGCTGCTGGCTCTGCTGATTCAATACAAAGAATTACCTCGGCAATCTCAGAAATAGCAGACCTAAATATTGTTATATCGACTTCCACCGAGGAGCAAACAACAGTAGCAAATGAAGTCGCCGAAAACATAAACCAAATCACAACCACTATTAAGAGCGTGGCAAATAGTGCCTCTGAAAATGCACAAACCAGCCAAAATCTTAATGACATTTCTAACGAACTAGAAAAAGACATTAGTAAGTTTAAGGTTTAGGCACCGTTCTTTTAGATAGTTTGCTTGCAAAAGACTATTTTTCAATGCTGTTCATTCAGCATTGAAAATAGTTGGTTAGTCTCCAATTTATAGCCAATATTTGGTAATCATTTAAAATGGGTAACTATCAAATTTTATTGAGTTTATAACGTGATTAAAGCCATTCTAGTATTTGTTTCAATTATCGTATTTGTGCTTGGTGCGATTATTTTAAGTAACAACTTTAGTAATCTAAAGTATGGCGATGCGTCTTTTGTATATGAAATTTCGAGTGTTGATAAGTCTATTGAAGAGCAAGTTCATCAATATTTAATTGATCAAAAAGTCTATGAAGGCTTACAAGGTGAAGTGATGCTCCTGAAAAGAAGCAAAGCAGGCGTGTGGATTGCTAAATTTCCCGTTTATCAGGGCGGTGACGTTGCACCTGAAGTATTAAAAGACCTACAAAATCTGAGCTTAGGCATAATGCGATCAGTTTTAAATAATGAGCCGCTAGAAATACATATTACAAATAGCGGTTATCAATCAGTACAGTTTTTCAAAATCTAATGCTTTAAGTTTATCTCTTTAAGAGTATTTAAGTACGGTTATTAAGGCCTAGGTCAAATTGCGTCCTCATGACGATAAAAGGGACGCGGGTCGTTACTTCTGAGAAATAAATTCAAGCTTTTCTTCTAACTTTGCAATGAGTGAAACCTCGTTCTCAGTGTCATCATTTAACCCAGCTAACAAAGTCATAAAGTACACGTCCATTAATAAATCGGCATACATCAATTTTTGCTCATTTCCAAATACCAGTTGATGCTTAAAAGCATTCAATTGTGGGTCAAGTGACTGGCTTTGCCATAAGATTTCTTTAAATAAGACTTTACTAAACTCTCGTTGAGATAAATAAAACGGATACAGTGCAGAAGCAAAATGCAAAAGCCTGTCAACGGGTGTTGTTGATATGTCTGACTTAGCTGTTTCTATTAATAAATTACTTAATTGAGTTTCAAGACCTGATTTGAGTAAATCGAGTTTATTTGAGAAGTGACTAAAAACGGTCCCCGTAGCGACACCTGCTGCTGCGGAAATATCTCTAGTACTGGTTTTTTCATAGCCATTTACAGTGAAAAGCTGCCATGCAGCGGTTAAGATCCGCGATCTTGTTTGTTCTCGTTTTGACACCCTACCTCCTAAAATCTCGCGTCATTAAAGCAAGTTTAAAAAAAAATGCCAAGTTCTTATTGAAAATTGAGCGTGCTCAACATTATTATGAGCACGCTCAATTATATTTGGAGATTACCATGGACTTATTTTTTCGCATTATAGGTGCTTGTATTTTTTTACCATTTATTGGCTTTTACAGTTATATACTTGGACCAATCCTGAAGCTTATTTTGTTACCTGGGGGGCTGTTGTTACTTCTACTTATTTTAGGCAAAGAGGACGGGATCGCTCCTTTGATTGAAGCTTTTAAAACTAAAACGAAGACACGAGAGGGTATTAAAACGTGATGACGTTAAAGCACTAACATTTAACCTACGTATCAATTATTACAGGAACCGAAATAACATGAAAATCACCTCGCCAGGGTCATTTATGCTAATAAGTGTCGCAGCACTTGCTCTTTTCACTGCTTTGTCTCATATGTCTTGTATTGTGCTAGGCCCAGAGTGCTATCGTGCCCAAATGGCGCCTGAAGCACTCATTGAACTCTCTAAATCAAAACCATGGCGAGCAGCTTTCGAAACGATTTTGGTATCACTGCTGTTTGTTGCAACCGCCATTTTTTGTTTGTCAGGCGCTGGGGTGATAAGAAAAGTGCCATTATTAAAACCAGCCATAATTTCGTTCTCTGTAATTTGTACACTTAGAGGGATTGCCACTTTGCCTTTGAGCATACTCTTTCCAGAACAGGTGACACCATTTTCTATTATTGCTGGCACTTTATGGTTTTTCGCAGGCACACTTTGTATCGCAGGCTATCGTTTAGTAAACAAAGAAAGTACTTAAGTACAGAAATAGGAAAAGCATACTAATACACCTTCAACGTTTACTTTGTACAAAAAAAGCACTAACTTGTACCTGGTAAGTAAAAGGAGTTATGATGAATAGAGCGATATTTACACTAATAGTGAGCTTTACTCTTATTGGGTGCGGATCTGATAAGACTCAACCTAACGATATCCCAATTGACCATTCTGATAAACTTGAGGCAGTTTCACCTCTGCCTAATACACCTCAACTTAAACCAGACATTGTATACAATGAACAGTTAAGATTAGACATAGAACAATTTGTCAAACTGGCTCATACAATTCAATACTTCTACCCTTCAGAAACAGCCCAAAACTCCAACTGGCCTCTGTTTATTGCTGAAAGTATTGTTGAATTAAGCCAAACTCCTCCAACTGAGAGAGCCGATAAAGGGCTACTTTTACTCAGACAAATTGCGCCGTATTTAGCAAGAAGTCAATCACAATTACCCGAAGTAGCAGATGACACTCTAGTCTCTACATGGATACAAAACGCTCCATTAAATCAAGATGTATATACACGTACCCTTTTGACAAACGATTTTGTCGATTTGAGAAACCGAAATTACTTAAGCAACGAACGCATTGCAGAAGTAGGATACTTTCAAGAACCTTTGTACTTTCCTTTGTATCTTCCTGAAAATTTAGAATTGCAGGGGCAAATCTTTCAACAGTTGGGCCGCTGGCAGATCTCAGAAGAATTCAAACATACTGAAGTTTGTATGGCTTCAGTTTCTAGTATGTGGGCAGCCATCAATCATTTTTGGCCTTATTTCGACCAGGTTCCGGTAAACTGGCAAGCCAGCTTACCTAATTTACTTCAGGCTTGTGAAGAGAATGATTTCATTCAAAGAAGAGCAAAAATATATACTGAGTTCACCAAACTAAAAGACAATCATATTATTATTGCTTTGCCTACTCCTGAGCAATATTTGAAAAATAAATATATCCCTTTTTTGTATGAGCTTATTGAAGGTAAAGCGATTGTCGTTCGAGCAGAAGAAAATCAGCAGACTGGCGTAGAAATTGGCGATGAAATTTTAAAAATTAATGACCAAGACATACATGAGTACCTAGAAGAAAAGGCTGTTACTTCACTGAAGAACGACCTACAACGTAAAAAAGTCCCAGCCTACACAGATGTATTTACTGCATCTCTTGATAGCACTGAGTATCAAATTAAAAAACCTGATGAACAAACCCTCAGAGTTCAAGTAGCGCCAAAACCAATAGAAGCGCTAACGAATTTTCATGGATTAAGATATGTGCCAAGGCGCAATGAAAAAATAGCAGCGCTTTCAGAAGGCTTTTACCGCCTAAATGTTTACAATATTTCCAGTAGTGATACCTCTGGTTTATTAGAACAATTACAAGATGCCAGAGGCATTGTACTGGATATGAGGAATTACCCCACAGATTGGCACGGTTGGCAAACCGTTTTGAGTTGGTTTATAAAGAGAACAGCCACTAATGATACTATTTCTTATTCATGGCAAGGTGCGCCTAATCAAACAGATAGTAAACTCCAGCAACTATCACAAACCATCCAACCAGCTGAGAATAAGCTTAATATTCCCGTGATTGCACTTTCTTCAAGATATAGCCAAAGCTCAAATGAACATAGCTTAATTTTTGCAAGAAGTGGCGGGATCCCAATACTAGGTGAGCCAACATCAGGTATAAATGGCAACATAATTGAAATGGACTTATTCGGAGGATTTAACCGCAACTCCGCTCAGGGTATCACTTTCATATATACAAATATGAAAGCCAACCGATTAAACGGTGATGCACTTATTAATGCTGGTATTGAGCCAGACATATTGGTACCAAGAACTATTCAGAGCCACCGCGATCAAGTTGATAACCAATTGACTGCAGCCATTGAATATTTGCTGCAACAAATCGATAAATAACCTTATAAACCGTTGGCTGTATACTCTTTTATAGCCAACTGTTGTTCCTCTCTAACCCTTAAAGAATTGAATTTGGATAAATAAAAAATTTAGTGCCTCATTAATAAACGTTAAAAACAAACCTGCTGACGAAACTAACTTGCAACAGAATTGCACCTTACATACCATCGAATTAGATATTTAGTTTTAGAAGAAGCCAATGCTATGTTTAAAAAACTTGCTTTAATAATCGCTCTTTCAGGAGTGAGTGCTCAATTAGCAGCAAAAGAAGCCGATCAAGGGCGCGAAATAAAAAGTTTACCCAATGTATTGTCATTTAAAGAGCGTGTCGCGCCAATAAATGACATGGTGACAGACAGACTCGACAATTTATTGCCAAAGCTGATGCAAGAAGCCGATCTAGATATGTGGCTGGTGATTAATCGCGAGTACGGTGAAGACAAATTATTTTATACACTAGTACCGCAGCCCACTTTTGCTGCCAGACGCACCACCTTGCTCGTTTTTTCAAAACAACCAGATGGTAGTGTTGAGCGGTTCAGTGTCAGTCGCTACCCGATCGGCGATTTATATCCAACTGTTTGGGAAGGCGGCAGCAAATCGCAACAGTGGCAGCGTTTAGCTGAGGTCATTGCTAAGCGTGATCCGAAGCGTATCGGTATTAATATCAGTGAAGACTGGGCGCTCGCTGACGGATTAAGTGTTGGTTTACACAACAAGCTACTCGAGAATTTACCTAATAAATACCAAAAGCGTTTGGTCAGTGCAGAAGACTTAGTGATCCGTTGGCTTGAAACGCGCAGCGAAAAAGAACTTCAAGTCTACCCTACCGCTGTTACATTGGCTCGCAGAATTATTGCAGAAGCTTTCTCTAATAAAGTCATTACGCCTGGGGTGACGACCACCAATGATGTCGCTTGGTATTTACGAGAGCGTTTTGAAGCGCTGCAGCTCAGACCGTGGTTCCAACCTTATGTGAATATTCAACGCCAAGGTGACAAAGTAGACAAAGACGCGCCATTTTTAGGCGAATATAACCGTGTAATCTTACCGGGAGATATCATTCACACCGATGTAGGAATTTGCTATTTAAACCAGTGTACCGACACACAAGAGATGGGCTACGTCTTAAAACTAAATGAAACCGATGTACCAGAAGGCTTAAAATCAGCCTTGAAATTGGGTAATCATTGGCAAGATATTCTCATCCGTAATTTCAAAACAGGTTTAACGGGAAATCAGATTTTAGCCAATACCATTAAGCAAAGTGAAGCTGAGAACATTATCAGTAGCACCTACACTCACCCGCTGGGTTTTGTTGGCCACGCACCGGGCCCAACCATTGGCATGTGGGATAACCAAGACCCGACCCCAGTTCAAGGTGATTGGAAATTATACCCAGATACTGTGTATGCCATTGAAGGTAATGTGAAAATACAGCTACCTGAATGGGATAACCAATGGATCCAAATCAAGCTAGAACAAGATGCGGTATTTGATGGTAAGACTGTCTGGTACTTAGCTGGTCGCCAAACTAAGTGGCATTTGATTAGATAACCATTCAATTTGTTGGTTTATTAAGAATAAATGTATAGAAACTGGCAACCTGTCAGTTTCTATACATGCTAGCAATTGATGTCACCAATACAAATGTAACTAGAGTCGAATATGTATAACGCTTTTTTACAAAAAGCCTTTGAGATGCGAACAAATACATAGATACCTCAGCATAAATGTTTTGGGGTTTAAAATGGGTATCCTAATTAAATCCCAGCAAAATCTTGCTCATCTTTGAGAATGGCTTTTCGCTCATTACCACGTGAGGTGACATGATAAAGTACACCTGAAAACTCCAAATGTAATGGCCTACTCATAACTTTCTCATAAAAAATAAAAGGTTAACTTAATATAGTTAACCTTTCTGATAGTGCACAATGCAAGACCTGATCCCGTTACTTCGAAGCTCATTTTTCAAATTTTTTCTCAAGTGTTATCAATTCATTCAAAAACTCTTTTGCATCGCTATGACCTAACTCTTTTGCTATTGATGAAAGCCTTTTAGCTTCTTCTAAATTTTGTTCTTGAAAAAAAATAACAACTGCTAAGGCCAAGATACCTGCAGCATTATTTGTACTTTCGGCATGCCTTAAAAAGTTTTTTATTTTTTTATAGTCGATTTCTGACAAGGTACTTTTTTCATTTTCAGTCAAGTTACTCATAAACTCAGTTGCCAAATTAATTCCTAGTAAAGTACTAGCTTGCCTATTACCTTGCTTTGAAGAAGTTTCAAGCCACTTATTAGCAAGCTCAACATCTTCATTAACAAAAATTCCGTTACTAATTATAAAGCCCAGGAAGTATT
>CAYZOE010000009.1:0-51072 GCA_964479805.1 uncultured Pseudoalteromonas sp.
AAGGTGTGGTGCTCTACCCAGATGAATTTGAGTTTGAAGTCTTAAAACGCGAACGTCGTTAAAACTGTACTTCATTACACCTCATTTAAGGCGGCGCTTGCGACGCCTTTTTCGTTTCAATAACGCTTTATTCAGCTTTTCTTTCTTTTATTAGGTCATAGATGTAAAACAGATAACCAGAGAAAAAAACCAGCATTATAGAAAGTAAAAAAAGGATAATTTTTTTTATATTTGAACTGGCAGAAAATGTTCTAAAGAACGCATAACTCCACATTACTAAAAATATTACTAAAAATATTGCCTTTTCTAAATCTTTGAAATTTGAGTGACCATCATATCCAAGCTTATCAAATACAGTCACTCCGATTAATTGAGCAAGAAATGCATAGATAAATGTCCCCCAGAAAAAAGGACTCCAATATTTTCTTCTATTCATAAGCCACTAAAAAAACGATTTTTTTAATATTTAAATTATATTTAAAACCAGAATCAAGAGCGTGAATGTTTGTTTCAAAAAACACTTTTTTGATTAATGCTAACCCTTCTATCGTCCTTACCCAATTGACTAAAATTTTTGGGTCTTTCAGTTGGTTTACATCTTTCACCCGAAATAGTATTGATATAGCTTTAAAAAGACAGCCATTTTTTCTCTTCCTGCTTAAAGTGACTTCTCGCATAATTGCATAAGCTCTGCAAAAGTGGCTTTCAGGTTTTTTGGTCGCTCGATTTTGAAACAAGACCTTATTACTTCTGGCATAAATAGCCGGTTAGGTTTAAATATTTTATATTTTTTTCCTACCTCTTTACCCTTCAAATCAGCCCGATAAGTCAAATCGTGTGATGTATATATTGACTGTATATCAATAATTAAACCTTCAAACGAAACTGTAAAAAATCGAAAATAAGTCATATCTTCGATATGATATGGAACCATGAAGCTCAAGTTGTTTTTACATTCAAATACAGCGATTTCTTCAAGAAAAAACAACTGATACTTCATACCCATTAACTTATATTTAATTAAACCGTAATTTTCCTCATCACTTTTTAGTTCTTCTCCATAATAACGCAGAATAATAGGCTCTATATTCTTCCCAAAATTCACATCATTATGGAACTGCTCTGTAAATTTGATAGATTCATCAGCACAATTTTTAAGGTTTTTTGCTTCAACGTTGAATATAAAAAAGATACTGATAAAAAGGACAATTATCTTTGACATACGTCACCTAGAAAAACTTGCTTTAAACTTAAAATCCCCATACTAAAGTAGACTTTTTTGATATGAAGCAATAGTCAGCATTACTTTTTCAGAATGCATATTCATCGAGAATGAAGCTTCGGTATATATTAGGCCCCTAATAGCTTTAAGGCGGTTGTTTTTTATTCTACTTCTTTTGGGTTTCTTTACTATCTCTTATTTTTATCAAGGAAGCGCCATATAAATCACTCAAAAACGCGTCCTCTATAAACCTCTGATAAGATTTTGAACCAACAAGCTTATCACCTATTTTTATCCAATATTCCTTTGAGTATTTGTCATTTTTATCTGGAAATACATTTTTAGATTTAAAATAGGCGATTAAATATGAGGACTCAGCAGAACCATTTTGCATCGCTTCATATAAATTTAATAACGCAATCCGAATATTGTAATTAACAAATTCACCTTTAAGAATCGCTAAAGCGTATTGAATCCTAGAACAATTCAATGCTTTGGTGTCTTTAGCTCCAAGCTGGCGAAGTATAGACAAGCCTGAAAACAAATCTCTAACATTACTCGCTTCATTAGCTAAATAGTTTCCTGCCAACTCGGAGCCATAATCAGAGCCGAAAGAAGACGCTAGCAACCAAAATTTTGACACCTATTGACTACTTTGAGACTGCATAAAATTCTTCGAGGTAGCTACTTCAGATTGAGTGGAGTTATAACATCTATCTATTTTATGCCTAAAAAAGGGGCATTCAGCCCCCTTGTTGTGTTAGCTAATTTTTTGCTTATGTTTATCAGAATAAATATCGAACCTTAAACGTCACACTGTCTTCAATGGGGTTTGTCCAAAGCGTGCTTGTGCGATTGCCATAACTATTTTGACCAATTAAATCACGGTCATAACTGGTGCTATCGACGCTGCCTCTGCGGTAAACAAAAAACACATCTGAGAAGGGTCCCATACGATAACGCAATTTAAACTGGGCTGTTAAACGGTTGTCTTCAAAGCTGGTATCAAGGTCTTGCTCAAGCAGCAAGCCATTTCCTTGTACTGCAAAAACTTGCTGAGTTTTAGCATCTAAAAAAGCGACTTGTAATGAACTAGACCACTCTAACTTCTCAGTGATAAGACCATTTACGATGATATTTGAAGCAAAGTAATCTCTGTCGTATTCGCTGATCACATTTTGCTGATTTGCCACCAGCCAACCTTCACCGGTTCTTAAATAGTTATTCCAATTTATGCTCCAATTCGCATGTGGCATCCAAGTTAAGTCAACCGCGTATTGGGTTGATGTTGAGTCGAAGCCTTCTTTGTCATATTCAAAGCTAGCTGCCCAACTGAAGTCTCCTACATATGGGCTTTGGTAAAATAGCCTGACACCTTGTGACGAGGGCTGGGTAAATGCGGTCGTGTTAAAGCCGAGATTATCTTGTTCTCCTTGGGTTAAGTAATCAAAAGTTAAATTAAACTGCGCCCCTGTCGTTAACATAAATTGGCTAGAGTATGTTTGCCAAGCGGGTAAACTTTGTGACGCGCCATTACTTTCATGGCTGAGCTTTACCACATGCTTCACACGTGTGACCCAATCATTCGTGTAATTTACCGAATGTTCAAACTCAGACTGAGCATTTTGCCAATCGTTTCTAACCAAATAACCCATATCACGGTTGTCGAACTGGTCGTTCAATTTTAAATAACGATTCGAGATTTTAGTATTGGGTGAAAACTGATAGCCCAAGTTTAAGCTCAGGCCGTTACCTGTTTGTGTGGTATTTATTTCAGCATCTGTATCAATTTGGCTAAGCAATAAGACCCCTTGTAATGACCAAGTTGCACTTTGATACTGGCTATCCCAAGCCAATGTACTGGCGCTTCTATCTAGGTATGGGCGCTTAACATGGGTGGTTAACAAGCCTGTCTGCCAATTATTTTGGCGATATTTCGCCCTTGCCGCATAAAATGATTTACCTGCATCACTGTCTAAATTCGACTCTTCAACAGCAAATGCACCTAGTTGCAATTGCTCTCCTTGATGAACAAATCGTACGGCTGCATCAATTGGGGTGATATTTTCACTGCCATCATCACTGCCGGCACCTATTCGGCGAGTATGTATCAGCTTAGTATTTTGCTCTGCCTGAACATTAAACACGCTGATATCTTGGGTGAAAAACGGGCGTTTATCAGTTCTTAGCGTTTCAACTGCACTGTAGTTAATATTTACGTCGTCACTGTCAACTTGACCGAAATCTGGGTTAACCGATACGCTCAGCTTCTGATGGTGCGCAGGTTTATATATTAAATCAAAGCCCACATCAGTTTGCCCCTTATCTCCTTGTCGGTCTGATAAATCATTTTGCTGAGTAATATAAGGTATAAACGCCAGTTGCTGCTGATTAGGGATCTCTGCAGTTACTTTTGGCATTGCTAGATAAAAGTCACTATTACCAATGGTTTGTTTCTGGCTCGCATAAATAAAGTTATTAGCAATATCATAGAGCTGAATAGAAACTCCCACCTCTGATTGACCATTTTCATCCTCTGAATGATGGAAGGATACAGTGTGCCAGGGAATAAACACCTCGGTTGACCAGTAATCGTCATGCTCAAAGTACTGGCTTTGCCAGTCTCCATCCCAATCGTAGTCAGTTGTTAGTTGTGGCGTTAGTACCGCATCTTGCGTTCCACCACCTAGGGTTGTTGCAAATAAATAACCACTACTACCATCACCGCCAAAGTCGAGATAAATACGATTGAACTCGCCTTGCATAAAGTTATCTTTGATATTGAATTGTTTTTTACGCGTCTCGGCACTTTGATAATTAATAATGCCAACATAAATGCCCTTTTCATCACTGTAGACTTTGGCATTAACTTGTTTTTTAGTTTGTTCGAGTGTAGCAGGCACAACTTTATAAAAAGTATTAAATGCTGTTGCTTGCTGCCACTGTGGCTCATCTAACTTGCCATCAAGTAAAATTGTCTGAGCCAACACTGATGGCGCTATTGAGAATGAGGCCAATGCTACTGCTTTTGTTATGTGTGAAATTTTCATAACGACTTCCAACTGAATTTCAATGCACTCATTGCAACAAAACTTGCAATGAAAAAACCTGAAATTTTTCTGAATAACTCTCATGGAAGCCTTATAAACATTGACTTTTATCTTAATAAAGATAACTTTCGGTTATGAGAGTGATTTAAATAACTGCAGTAAGAGTTTTATGCCAGCTTCGTCACAGGGATATCAATTTGACACTTGGATGTTTTATCCAGAAACAGATGAACTTGTGTGTAGTGAAACCCAACACACACAAAAGTTAGAGCCTCAAGTCGCTCGATTACTTGAGCTGTTTATAACCCAACAAGGTACAACCTTATCGCAAGGTATGTTAAATGATGAGCTTTGGCCTAACACCATCGTTGAAGCGAATAGCCTTTATCAATTGCTCGCGAAGCTGCGTAAGGTATTAAAAGACACACCAAGAAAACCTAAGTATATAAAAACCATTCCTAAAAAAGGCTATGTGTTTATCGTTGAAGTGAGACTAAAATCAGTTGACTCTTTGCCGAATGTCCATAATTTTGGATTTGGTTCGCCTGCCAACCACTCGGTTTCTACGGTAAGCGCTGGCACACTAAAAAGAAAGCCGCTCTATTTAACCTTGTTTATTGTATTTTTCATCGCATGCTTTAGTGCCATCGCTTTTTTTAACAAGACTCCTCAACCACTTACACCGCCTGAATACAAGGTTGAAGACATTAGTTATGAGCTGGGATTAGAATTTGATATTGCCGCGCATATCGAGCAAGACCTGATTGCCTACGTCAGTCAGTTTAATCAACTCGTTATTGCCAATAAGTTAGGAAATCAGCTCTACGAGCATAACTTTAGTACCCGAGTTGCACACCCAAGTTGGCATCCAGAAAAAGACCTAGTGGCATTTTGGCAATATCTTGAAGATAAATGTGTTTTAAAAATTATCAGCAGTAATGGTAAACCGTTACATGAATCTAAAGCCATTGCATGTGATCGTATTGAAGCGCCAATTTGGCAGTCAGATGACGAGCTCACACTCGTTGCTCACCACTGGGGTAACAGTGATGGTTTTTTGTATCGTTTGAGCACACAACAATTTGTAAAGATACCCGTGCCACTGAACAAAGGTGAAAAGTTAATAAAAGCACTCAAGGCATGGGAAAACCAAACTTATTTTCTTGTAAAACAGGTAAATTACCATACAAAGCTGATTACTCTAGACGGAAATATACATCTGTCATGGCCCTACCCAATTTGGCTGGCAGCCTTTGATGTTAAGCAGCAAACAGTAATCACAAATGATGAAAGTAAGTACCATAACCTCATTGCGACACATTTGAACAATCAGCAATATAGTGTGATGCGCTCTACCCAAGGCATATTTTCTACTCTTTCTGTTGATAAACATGGAGATATTTTTGCAGCAGCTGAGAGCTGGCAGGTTAATATCAAAGATAATGATGACCTGCCGATTTTCTCAAGCTCAAGCATTGATTATTTGCCCGTCAGTAATTTGCTTGGAGAAACAGCGTTCATGTCCCGTCGCACTGGGGTGTGTGAAGTTTATTTACATGCTAATGATAAAATTCGGCAGCTCTCTTTTCACCAAGGTCATGAATATGTCGGCATATTAAATTGGTCACCCGATAATAGTCTGTTGTTGTCTAACCGTGATAACGACATTGTTTTATATGATAGAAACCGTACTACGAAACAGTTTGCATCAAACCTACCACTCACTTTGCAAAACGCGGGCTGGATAAATAACGAGCAAGTGTGGGGCTCTGATGGTGAGCAGGTTTATATCTTTGATCTAACCGGCCGCATTCTTAGACAAACCCAGTTAAAAAATGATTTTATTGGTTTTCATCACCAAACGCAGCAATGGTTGCTACTAAAAAACCAACAGCTAATAACATCGAATACTTTAGACAGCTTTAATAACTTTAAAGTATTAACAACACTTTCTAAGCAACAAGCGAATAACTTCCGAGATGCAAGATTTCAAAACCAATCTTTATACTGGCTAAGTCAGTGGTCGAAGCAGGATTATATCTGGCGACTTGATATGCTGGAGCCGAATACACCTAATTTAAAAAAATCAGGGTCTCTTATTTGGCATTATGATATAAAACCAGATGGGAGTTTACTCATTGCGAAGATGGAAAGTGTTGAAGGCGATATTAAAAAGTTCGCAATAGTAGAGTAATAAAAGCACAACGGAATCAGACTCAAATGATGTTATAAGATCATTGCATCTATCATGTTTAAACAGCTCATTGCTTTTGCGCTCTTTGTAGCAAGTACTTGCACTTTGAGTTGTGAACTTGTTTTGCATGTTGAGAGTTAAGCGCCACAATCACTTCGCAACAAAAACCTGCAATAGCAAGGTGTCGATATCGAGCTTACTAAAGCTTTGTTGAATCAAGCTGGCTGCACCTGTAAATTGTACTAATTTCCTAAATAAGAGTATTAAAAATGCTCGAAATAGGTAATTTAGATATGATGATTAGTGAGATTAAAACCGCAGAGGGTCTGAATACATTCACTTTACTGGCCCACAGCGAATTGAACAGATTCTCATTGTAAGCGAAGCCAGTCCAATGGTCATATTGGGCTGCTTTGAGGATATTAAAAGTAAGCCATGAGTATTTGGTGTTCAAGAAGATGCTCTTTGTGACAATGTCTTTACTAAACTTTCATCTGCACTGAACAATCCCGATAAATATTTTTTCAAAATGCCAAATAATGACCTTAAACCCTTTCTATTGATGAAAGATAGAACCTTTCGATTTTTAGAAGAAAAGCTGAATATTGACCATGAGATTAGGCACTCACTCGCGCTTAATGATGTCTATATACAACCCCCTTTAATTACCAATAAAGTAACCGGCTACTTTGCGTTAAATATAGAATCTCTGAGTCATCAAACTATTAATAAACATAGAAAAGGCTTTTATTCAGTTAGAGTACTCTGGTGAATTTCAACAAATCTTAAGCAGCTATAAAAAACTGTAAAAACACGCTGTAATCATATTTATTCTTTCAGAAATAACAGACCACACCAAATGATAAAATTTACTGTTTTTTTCTTTTTATCTGATGAAAAAGAACTAAGATTTAAGTTATGAATTTTAGATTTTCATCGAACTGAAGGAGCGAAGTAGTTATGAGTATTTACGATACATTAGAGTATGCAGACTCAGATAGTTCAGTGAAAGAAATATATGACGATATATTTGAACACTTAGGTAATGCTGGGCTTGTCGATTATTTTAAAGTGCTTGGTAAATACAACCCGCACATTCTCTCTACAACTTGGACACTATTCAAAAATGTATTACTTATAGGTGAATTACCTCGCGCACTCAAAGAATTAGTGTTTATAGCTATTTCGAACGAGCGTGAATGTGTCTATTGCACTTCTATCCACTGCGCTATGTGCAAATATTTAAATATTGACGACGAAACCATTAATCAAGTGCTACAAAAATCATCAGACTTAAGTCCTAAGCGAGTCAAAGTGGCCATAGATTTTGCTGTTAAAATGTCGAGTGATAATACTTCTGTTACTGAGCAAGATCATCTTTGTTTATTAGAGAACGGCTTAACCAAAAACCAAGTGTTTGAACTCATGTCTCTTGCAAGTGTTGTAAATTACTCTAATACATTAGCTCAGGGTATGATGCTAGTCGTTGACGAAGAGTTCGCTAACTTACTTAAAGATAACATAGTAATGTAATTATGAATGGCAGTGTAATTGACTCTTACCAACTATCTTCTCTAATTGAGCTTACAAGTAATCTAGCCGATGACAGTATGCATGCTGAACTCTCGTCTCAAAAGATCTTGCTCAACGCCGTTAACAAGCTGCTTTGGACATTAAACTTTGATTATTGTCTTATGATAGACAATGAAAAACACATAGACTGCCTGCATGGAGAAGAAAATAGGCATCTAAAAGAGACCATTGAGTCACTATCAATCAAAGAGCTTAAAAACAACACTGTAGTGCTCATAAACCAAATTCAATACTACCTCATTTACCAAGTGCTGCCACTCGAAAAAAATAAATCAAATACTTTAGTGTTTCTGCAGCAGGCTCAGGCTTTTAACTCATCTTCACTTATTATAATTGAGCTGTTTAGTGCGGCCGTTAAACGTTTACTCATCACAAAAGCTGAAGAACATAAAAGACTAAAACTAAAAAACGAAGCGCAGGTGTTATTACGTTCAAATCAGCTTAAATCGGAGTTTTTGGCTAATATGTCACATGAACTTAAAACACCGATGAATGGCATTTTGAATCTTGTTCAATTACTACAAAACACACAACTAGAACCTAATCAACTTGAAATGTTAAATACGATTCATGAAAGCACAGAGGATTTACTTGGTGTCGTTACTGATGTTTTGGAGTACAGCAAGTTAGAGGCAAATAATATTAAGCTAATTTCAAGCCCTTTTTCACTTAAAAAGTTCATCGAAAATATTACTGATGAGACGGATCGCGAAGTACGCAAAAAAGGACTTACACTTGTCAAAAATAAGCAAGCACATTTACCAAATCAGTTAATTGGTGATGTGTTAAGAATAAAGCAACTACTGCATAACTTGCTAAACAATGCTATCAAATTTACAAAAACTGGAAATGTGTCTTTTTCTGTATCAGGTCAACCACTAGAAGCCAATAAATATCAGTTGACAATTGAAGTTGAAGATACAGGCATAGGTATGTCTAAAGATGCACAGACTTGGTTGTTTGAACCTTTTATTCAAGGTGATGGATCTACAACGAGAGAATATGGTGGTACGGGGTTAGGCCTCGCTATATCTTCGAAATTAGTTAAAGCAATGAATGGTAAGATTAAGGTGCATAGTGAGCTGGGAAAAGGATCTAAGTTTACTGTCACCCTTCCCTTAAAAAAAGTTGCTAAAGAAAAAACCATTGACGCATCTATTCCGGTAGTTGAAAACGCACCAAATTCTTCAGAATTACAACCTCATGTAATTTTAATCGTTGAAGACAACTTAATAAATCAGAAGGTTGCTGGAATGCTATTGGAGAAACTGGGTTATAAGTACGACATAGCTGAAAATGGAAGAGTTGCATTAGAAAAGCTAGAACAAAAATATTACACTTTTGTTTTTATGGATATACAAATGCCTGTAATGAACGGCCATGATGCAACAAAAGAAATTATAGCGAGATATAAAAACCAACGACCAAATATAGTTGCAATGACAGCAAACACATTTGAAGAAGACAAAGAAAAGTGTTTTGCCAGTGGTATGGACGACTTCATCGCAAAACCAATTTCAGAGCAGGAAATGGTTAGAGTGTTGAGTAAGTTCACCGTTAATTAACTCTTTTCCTGTTATTTTCTAATCAGTAAGCTAGCTTCAAGACCAACTTTGTTATCAAACCTTTGACCTTTTACGAATAAAAAAGCGCCTTCATATTTCACATGAAAGGCGCTTGATAATTTGTATGCATTTATTTAACTTCAGTTATAACAGTATCAATTAAATGTACCACACCATTTGTAGTATAAATATCTGTTGTTTTAACATTCGCTCCTTCAATTTGTAGGCCTGATGTTGGCAATTTCACTGCCCACCATACATTATTTAGTGCATCGCCCTTCATGTCTCCCGAAGCTTCATCTTGGATAAATGTGTACAAAGGACGTCCAAGATAAGCGACTTGCATTGAGCCATCACCTCGTTCAACCAGCGAAAGGCCTGGCATGTTCTTTATGCCATCTGCAGTTGCAGTTACTGGCGGCCAGTTTGTTGCGCATGTATCGACGCACTGGCTCGATGCATTTTCTAAATCATTGTCGAATACATAAAGTGTCATGTCAGAAGTTGTTGAACCAGCCCCTGTCACCAATGTACCTGTTGCTTTGCTGTATGTGACTACGTCACTGTCTGTGTTTGACACACCAGCAAAATTAACCAAGTTTACTGATAACTTATTGCCTTGCAGGGTTTCTACCTCAGCGCCATTAGCAGCGAAAGCATTTAAGCTGTCGACAGAAGAAGCTAAAACATGCTGCTTAAGCACAGCACCTAGTGCATCTTTATCAGCAAGTAAGGTATTTAGCGTATCAGCTGGTATTTTTTTAAACGCATCATTCGTCGGTGCGAACACTGTAAAGTTAGCTTCAGGGTTACTGAGCGCATCGACCAAATCAGCAGCGCTTAATGCAGTAACAAGCGTTGATAAACTATCAGTATCGGAGGCTGTTTGCACCACATTTTTGCTTGGCTCATCCGCTGTTTTAGGCGGCATGATCACCTTGTCTAAAACATGAATAATGCCGTTATCAGCCATCACGTTTGCTGCTGATATCGCTGAGTCGTTTATGAACAATGTTGAACCAGTTGTCGATAGAGCTGAATTGGCATCATTACCCATTTTAACTAAGCTTTCTTCACTATTCGCAATAGATACTGCCGCGTCAGACATAACTTTTTGGTCTACTATTAAATGGTAAAGTAAAATATCTTTAAGCGTTTCGGTGTCAGATTGCAATGCGGTTAATGTATCTTGACCTAATGCAGCAAACGCAGCATCAGTAGGTGCAAAAACAGTAAAAGTTTTAGTTGGATCTGACACTTCACTGTCTAGTCCTGTAGCAACAAGTAAAGACAACAAGGTATCAAAACTACCATTTTCAGTCGCCACATCTGCAATTGTGCCATAGCTCTGAGGAAGTGTAATATCACCAACAATTACACTGTCAATGACGTGTATAGTGCCGTTTGTTGTTACTATATCTTTAGTAATGATTTTGGCACCGCCAAACATTAATGTGTTAGTTTCTTTGTTAATAGAAATGCCTAACTCGTTTCCTAGCACAGTCTTCACAGATTTGCCATTAAGTGACATGGCCGTGACCGAATCTGCGTTTATCGGTAAAACATGTTGTTTTAAGATGTCTGAAAGTACGTCAGGGTTAGCTAATAAAGTGTTTATTAATTTTTCACCTATGGCTGCGAATGCCGTATCAGTTGGTGCAAATACAGTAAACGACCCTGACTCATCAGATAACACACTGTCTAAACCAGTACGCTCTAAAGCAGTTATTAAAGTAGTAAATTCACCATTAGCCTTTGCAGTATCAACAATATTTGCACCGGATTCAGTTGGCGCAGGAGGCATTAATACAGCGTCAATCACATGTATTACACCGTTGTCGGCCATGACATCTGTATCAGTTACTGTACTTGTGTTTATTAAAAGATCATCACCTGAAAGTGAAAGTGCTATATTCGCGCCATTTACTGTTAATACGGTGCTACCCGCTGCAGATAGCGCATCTTCGGCCACAACTTTACTTCCCAGCACATGGTAAGTAAGAATGCTACTGAGCTTGTCTGGGTCTTGTGCTAATGCATCTAACGTTTCTTGGCCCAGCGCCGCGAAGGCATCATCAGTCGGTGCAAAAACGGTGAACATGTTATCTGCGTTGTCAAGCGTGTCATCTAGATTAGTTGCCTCAAGCAATGAAACTAACGTTTCGAAATCACCGCTTGCCGCAGCTACGTCATATACAGTATTTGGCTCTGGTACTGGGGGCTGTATTTCTATTTTATTGTCATCGTCATTACAGCCTGCTAACAACAATGAAAGACTCAAAGCTGCTCCAAGTTTGATTAATTTAACCACCTCTACATTCCTCTTGTGTTTAAAGTTCATACAGAGTTACGGAGAGTGATTTCTAAACGATCAAAATAATATTAAAAAAAATTTAATAAAAATAATACAAACTTAATTTGAGGTACTTTGGTGATTTTAGAGAAACATAAAAGAAGATAAGCGCCATTAGTGAAATTTAGACGCTTTTATATATCAAAATAAATTAGGTGTTAAGATTAATAAAGCTTGTTATCACCTAGTGGTACTTCGAGTTCGTTGTTAATTTTGCTCGGCCCACCAACCATTTCATCGTACGCACTTAGCTGGCGCATAACCTGTAACTCAGCTTTAACATTTTTTAATTTCTTTTGCAAAGCGACGAAGTTATGACTTTTCAAACGCTGTCCTTTTTCGTCGGTCACCATGTATTCTTTACCATCAATGACTACACTTACGTTATATAAAGCCAAATCTAATGAATGATAAATAATTTTATCGACATAGAAATACTTTTCTAATTTACTAAGCTTCAAAGTAATAACCTCAATTCACTCAAACTGTGGATTAATCAAAAAGTGATTACGCTCTAAACAACCACAAGGTTCACTATTAATTCTCAAAAGACAAAGAATAGACTTTTAACGTATTTACATGCTCACTTGTCTATTGTTTTAGTACTTTTGTCAGTGAGTTGTTACTATATAACGTAGATATATAATCAATAAATAAGACTCAAAGGAAAAGGAAAACAACAATGCCATCAGCCAAATATACACTTTGTGCATTAGCTGTTTTGACTGCTCAAGCACATGCCTCTAAAAGTGAAGAGTGGTTTTTACACAGCAGCATCTCTCCAGACGGTAAGCAAATTGCTTTTTCTTATAAGGGTGACATTTATACCGTACCAGCTAAAGGCGGTACTGCTCGTCCCCTGACTTTACACAGTGATTGGGATGGTCACCCTGTTTGGTCGAATGATGGCAAGCATATCGCATTTGCGAGCGATAGAAACGGTAACTTAGATGTGTATCTTATGCCATCGTCGGGTGGCAAGGCTAAACGACTTACATATCATTCAGCTAATGATGTGCCCCAAGATTTCGCAAAAAACGATAAAGCAGTGCTTTTCACATCTGCACGCCAAGATTCTAAAGACTCTACGATTTTTCCTACTGCCCGCTTAACTGAAAGCTACACGGTGTCATTAAACGGCGACACACCTAAGATGCTATCAACTATTCCAGCATCTGAATTACAGTTTTCTCTTGATGGCAAGAAAGTACTTTATCGTGACGAAAAAGCTTACGAAAACGAATTTAGAAAGCATGATGTATCTGCGTTTGCCCGTGATGTTTGGTTACAAGATTTAGTATCAGGCCAGCACACCCAACTAACCACTTTTGCTGGCGGCGACCACAATCCCGTTTGGGCTGATAACAATACGTATTACTACACGTCTGAAGAAAAATCAGGGGCATTTAATGTATGGCGCGCTGATTTAGATGGCGATAACAAAAAGCAAGTCACTGACTTTGAGCAGTTTCCTGTTCGCAGCTTATCTATCAGTGACAATGGTACATTAGCATTTGCACACCATGGCAGTATTTATACGTCAAAAGGTGGTAAGCCTAAGCATGTGAAGATCAATATCGCTAATGACGTGCAAGAAGACGATATGATGCCAACCATGCTAGGTGGTAAAATCACAGAATATTCTGTTTCGCCAGATGGTAAAGAAGTGGCGTTTGTGGCACGTGGAGAAGTGTTTGTTGCTAGCACAGAGTTCGGTACGACACGCGTAATCACCAATACGCCGCAGCAAGAACGCTCAGTGTCATTCCATAAAGATGGCAGAACCCTGTTATACACAGCAGAACGAGGCGACAGTTGGGGTTTATATGAAACATCGATTGCCGATGAGTTAGAGCCTTATTTCTTTGCGGCAACAAAGTTAAAAGAAGAAGTAGTTCATCAAGTAGATACAGACAGCTTCCAACCAATTTACTCACCTGATGGTAAAAAAATTGCGTTTTTATCTGCTCGAGATGAAATTCAAGTCATCGATCGTGAATCTAAAAAAGTAAACGTTGCACTGGGCAAAGAACATAACTACTCATATGCAGATGGTGATATTACCTTTGCATGGGCACCAGATAGTTATTGGATGACTGCGGATTTCGCACCAAGAAGTCGACTGTTTGTGACGAATATCGGCGTTTTTCCATCAGATGGTTCACAGCAGCCTCGCGATATCAGCTTGTCGGGTTATAACGATACCTCTCCTTCTTGGCATACCGATGGAGAAGCCGTGCTTTGGGCCAGCGCCCGTTACGGCCAACGTGATCATGGCAGCTGGGGTAGAGAATTCGACGTTATGGCTGCTTTTTTAACGCAAGACAGCTATGACCGTTTTAGATTCTCTAAAGAAGAATATGCACTACATAAAGAGCTTGAGAAAAAAGCCTCAAAAGCAGATAAGCAAGACGATAAAAGCACTGAAGACAAAGTTGAAAAGCTAGAGATTGAATGGGATAACATCGAACAGCGCACTGCGCGTCTAACTGTTCATGCATCAGATCTTGGTCAAGCATATTTAACAAAAGACACCAAAGCTCTTTACTACTTTGCACGTTTCGAAAAAGGCTATGACTTATGGCGCCATTCTACACGCGATAGAAAAACAGAGTTGGTTGCAAAACTGAATGCTCGCAGAGTGAGTATGAGCTTTAGTGAAGATGAAAAAAATATCGTTATTCTTGCCGACGGCACGCTTCGTCAAGGTAAAGTTGGCAACAAAATTGCCCTCAAACCAATTTCGACTAAGCCTGTGATGCAACTTCAAACTGCTAAAGAGCGTGAATTTATGTTCGATCACAGTTGGCGCATCATTGATGATAAATTCTATCGCGATGATTATCACGGTATCGACTGGGATCAAGTTGGCCAATCTTACCGAGCAAAAGTGGCATCTATAGGCCATGGTCGAGATTTTGCGAACCTGTTTGCTGAAATGACAGGCGAGTTAAATGCATCACATATTGGTTCATCTTATCGACCTACACGAAAGCCAACGGATGATGCAACTGGCCGCTTAGGCTTGTTTTTCAATGATGTAAATCCATTCATGGTTGAAGAAGTTCTGGCTAAAGGTCCATTTGATAAAGCCAGCAGCAAAGTAAAACCTGGGGTAACGCTTCAAGCTGTAAATGGTGTTGAATTGAGCGAATCACAAAACTTATTCAAGTTGTTAAACCACACTGCAGGCCAACGTGTACGCTTCACTTTTTTAGATTCTAATGGTGCGCGTTTTGATGAAGTCATCAAACCGATAAATAGCCGTACGATTAACAACTTGTTGTACGATCGTTGGGTGTCATCAAGAGAAGCGCTAGTAGAAGAGTTATCTGGCGGTCAGCTTGGCTATGTACATGTGCGTGGTATGAACGATCCTAGCTTCAGAGCCGTGTATTCTCGCCTATTAGGTAAGCATTTTGATAAGAAAGCCATTGTTGTTGACACTCGCTTTAACGGTGGCGGCTGGTTACATAACGACCTAGCGAAGTTACTCAGTGGCGAAGAGTACTTCACTATGCATGTTCGAGGCCGCCAGTACCACGGCGACCCTCTTGATCAATGGAACAAACCTTCTGTTTTGCTTATCAACGAAGGTAACTACAGTGATGCCCATGCATTCTCTTACACTTACGATGAATTAGATTTAGGTGAAATGGTGGGTATGCCGGTACCGGGTACAATGACAGCAGTTTGGTGGGAAATGGGTATTTCAGGTGACTTCCGTGCCGGTGTGCCGCAAGTGGGTATGAAAAACACCAAAGGTGAGTATCTAGAAAACAACCAAACTATGCCTGACTACCTAGTTAAAAACGACCCTGAATCTGTTGAGCGAGGTCGTGATAAACAAATTGAAAAAGCAGTAGAAGTTTTACTTAAAAAAGTAGATTAACCATACTTCATAAAGGCCTTATACATCATTGTCTAAGGCCTTTTATCTAAATACACTATTCAATTCAACACATCTACTTTTTACCTAGCAAACTCACATTTCAAGTAAATATAATGTAGTACCACATTATAATTATTCATAACTGGTTCAGCTTTAATCTTATAGTAATATAAGTTTAGTTACGTGATTAAATTCATTTAATTAAGAAATTTGATTCTTTTTCAGTCTAAAAATAACACTTAATGCGCAAGCTAATTTTTAACTAAACATCAATTCAGGAAGATACATGCTTAGGACTGCTATATTAGTTTCATCTTTATTCGCACCACTTTCACATGCAATACAATCTCCCTATGATGAAATACTCGCGTGCCACACTTCAAACTCAGCGCCAGGAGTCGCTGTCAGGTTAGAGCAATCTGGTAAGGTGATTTACAACGGTGTAGCTGGTCTTGCAAATATAAAAAATAAACAACAACTCAAACTTGATGATGTTTTTCAAATTGGCTCAGTATCAAAACAATTTACAGCCGCAGCTATTTTTCAGCTTGCTGAGCAAGATAAATTAAAATTATCCAATACACTTGGAGAGTGCATCAAAGGATTACCTAAAGATTATGCTCAAGTCACTATTGAGCGCGTTCTTAGTCACACCTCCGGTTTGCCAAACTATAACAATGATGCAAGGGTCAGAAATATATGGCACAAGGAAAAAAGCCTTGATGGCATCATCGAGGCGATCACAAAACAATCTGTGATAGCCAACTCAGGCGAATTATTTAACTACTCCAATACAGGCTATGTATTACATGGAAAAGTCATAGAAGCAGTATCGGGGTTAACTTATCCTGATTACCTTAAAACACAAATTTTCAAGCCTTTACAAATGAACCGCTCATACGTTATGGAACGCGGTGAAGGCAAAACAGGTATAACAGGCTATACCAAGGCTGGTGATTCACCATTAGCTGTAGACAGAAGCTGGGTTCATGCATCAGGCGCAATTGCATCGACTCTTAAGGATATGAGCCTTTGGCATCAAGCGCTCATTAATGGCAAAGTTATTTCAAAGGAAAGTTATCACAAAATGATTTCTCCAGTGTTTTAAATAATGGAGAAACTTCACCCTTTAGGTTAGGTGTTTATAACTACTCTATTAGCGGCAAAACGACCGTTAACCACGAGGGCTGGATCCCTGGGTTCATGACATGGTCTGTTTACCTGCCCGAGAGCGACCTCTATGCCGTTGCATTCAGCAATAATGATGCAAAGCACCCTGGTCATTTGGTGCTTGATATGATTGCAATTCAATTAAGTTTATCTCCTGCCCCAATCACTGAAATCAACAAAGATTTAGCTAAAGATTTAATTGGGAAATATCAATTTACAGACAAACGCGTCATGACAATCTCTGAAGAAAATAAGCAGTTCTTTGCGCAAATAAATAACGGATCTAAGCAACATCTAATCTTAAGAGCTGATAATTCATTTTCATTTGAATGTACAGAAAACTTCTATAGACTTGGTGAAAACAATGATGCAATAACACTGACATCCGTTAGCCTTTATCGAGGCAAAGGTCAGCCTTTGCGAAAAATACTTTAAGGACATAAAAGTGAAAAACATAAAAATAATATTCCTTGCAGTTTTACTGTCTTATTCATTTACTTCATTCGCAAACTCAGAGACGGAAGTTGAAGCTGCAAAACTAATGAAAGTCATGAATATGGATAAAGTCATGAATGACTCTATGTCTAATATGGTAGACATACAAATTCAACAACAACCTACTTTGGCTCCTTTCAAATCAGTAATGATGAAGTTTTTCCAAAAACATATGAGCTGGGAAAGTTTAGAATTTGAGTTCATATACATTTATTCGCAAGCATTTACTGCTAAAGAATTAAAAGAATTAACGGCCTTTTACGAAACACCGACAGGTAAAAAAACCATAGAGAAAATGCCTCAGCTTATGGCTCAAGGCGCACAAATTGGCGCTGCACGTGTTCAGGAGAATATGGCAGAGTTACAAGCTATGATAAAAGAAGAATCAGAAAGACTAAAGCATCTATCAGAACAACACTAACCAACATAAGGCAGGTAATTCGATAAGTATCTATGAAATAATATAAAAGATATAGAAAACAATAAATAAAGAATCAGTAATGCATTACCTAGCAATCCGCATGATTGCCGCCATGCTGGTGTTTGGACTGGACGTCTATAATCATGAAGCTAGTTTGACAGTACAAAAAGGGTTAAGTTACGGCGTATCAGCGCTTGTTGGAACTGTTCTAGCAGCTTTGTATTTCAATTTAGTTGGTCATAGATTCTACAAACATCAATTTTTAAGCAACTGTGCTCCCGTGCATATTATTCGCTCTCTTAGCAATTAAGCTCGGTCCTGTAGTAGCAATACCGCTACATGACCTTACGATTATCATAACTTCTTTGCTGGTAATTTCTAGTTCATTTGGTAAACGAAAGGACTAATTGAAACATGAAAAGATATGAGAAGGTTACTTACACCTTCTCAATACTCAATAGCACTTCACCCACTTTAAAACCAAACTTAATTATCTCAGTACGATTAATCAAGCGATTTTCATCTACTAGGTACATCCAATCATCAAGAGTAACAACCAGAGGGTCGCCTTTGTATTGAATCTCTAGGTCGTACCGCCAATATAAAGCATTACCACGGGCATGACCGTTTGCTTTACCAATTACATCATTCGCAGTCCCCATGTATTCTCCTTCGGCAGTTTTTGTTATCAACCAAGTACGAGTATCTTCTTCACCGTCGTCATAAACAAACCATTCATCAAGCTTACCTTTTAGCTGACCGTTTTCTTGCTGCCAATTGCCGATCAGTTTTACGGTAAAGCTGCGTTGGAAAGCACCACTTCTATCAAGCACCACACCATGGGCTTTAAGTTCGCCTTGAAAAAACTTCTCCAATTTAAGCTCAGGTGTTTTGTCAGCGTAGTCATCAATAAGGTTGCTTGAGCACCCGAGTAAAAACATTAGCCCTAAGATGAGTGTAAGCACTCTGATCATTTTTTCTCTCCAATAAGTTGTGCTCTCAGTTTCGGCTCAGAGGTTTTTTCACTGAGCCAGATAGCTAAGAATGCTTTGCCAAATTGCGGATCTGCCACGCTGCCTATTTTGCTCTTTGAATCATAAAAATCTGACGAGCCACCGGGGTAAACACGTATGATAAGTTGGCTACCTTCTTTGATGTCGGGCCAGATCTGCTCGAGTTGCGTTGCCCAATTTGGAATAGCCTCGTTTTTGAAGCCTATGTGGATCCATTGGTCTAATGTCGCTTCTATCAAGTCTTCTTTATCTATATCTCTTAAGTAAGTGATTTTCAAAGCGATTGGGGTAGAGTCGGCTTGATAGCTGGGAGCTTTCCCGAACAGCTCTGCTTTGTACAGATCCCAAAACATCACCGACATTTGTCCCTCACCGTATTTCGTGAGGTCTTGTACTGGAGAGGCAATAACGTTGAAAGAAAGAAAGAAGCAAATTAAAAAAATCACACGCATGACGTGTTCCTGTTGATTTAACTTAATTTGTAATACGGCCTGTTGTTTAAATAGATCAGCAAAGGCATGATTAACGCCCAACCAAGACCATAAATGAATAGAAACTGTGTTTGCGCAACCCCCATACCCAGTGCACCAAATTTCACCGCAGCAAAATAACTCAGAGGGCCAAAAATACCACCGATTAAGGCATTAACAAATACATTGAGTTTATTCATCCAATCAAAAGAATAATTTAGGCTAAGGACAAACATAAGCCAAAGAAGACATAACCAAGCTGGGAAAAAACCTTCATTGAATGTCACAATACCAAGCTTAAACATCAAAAAATCAAAAGCAATTCCGAAAAGGGCATTCGGCAATATTTTGAAATCTCTGATTCTTTGCTTAAATACAGTAAAGTGAAGAACGATCAAAGGTAATAAAAGCCAGCTTGCATGTTCGGTTAACAAGGCACAAGTAAACCATACAAGCTGGAATAGTAAGAAATTAATAACGGCAAACTTGTTCATCGGTATCGTTTCGATAATTAGGCTTACGAAGCACTAAGTGATGTGTGCTTATCACACGCTCTAAAAATGCACCTTCACAGTACGCCAAATAGAAATGCCATAATCGTTTAAATTGCTCGTCGAAGCCAAACTCAGTAAGCGCTTGCCAATTTGCATCAAAGCCTTTACGCCAATCTGCCAGTGTTCTTGCGTAGTGCAAACCGATATCTTGAATATTATCGAGCATCATATTGGTTTGCTCGGCAACGTGTTTGCTCATAACTGCAATAGATGGCAAGCAACCACCAGGGAAGATATAGCGCTGAATGAAGTCAACGTTAGTACGGTAATGGTCGTAACGCGAATCTAAAATGGTAATGGCTTGAATAAGCATTAATCCGTCATCTTTAAGCAGGCTATTACACTTTGCAAAAAATTCCGCCATAAATTCATGACCAACGGCTTCAATCATTTCAATTGAAACTAGCTTATCGTATTTACCTTCGAGTAAGCGGTAGTCTTTTTTAAGCAAAGTAATCTTATCTTCAAGCCCTTTGGCTTTTACTTTCTCTACAGCAAATTCGTATTGTGCATCTGAAATAGTCGTTGTAGTCACCTGACAACCATAGTTTTCGGAAGCAAATATTGCCAAACCACCCCAACCAGTGCCAATTTCAATTAAATGGTCGGTCGGCTTTAAATCGAGCTTGTCGCAAATAGTTTTAAGCTTGTTGAGTTGCGCTTCATGCAGCTCGGTTGCCGTGTCGCTATAAATAGCACTTGAGTACATCATAGTGCTATCTAAGAACCGAGTGTACAACTCATTACCAAGGTCGTAATGCGCCAAGATATTATTTTTTGAGCCACTTTGAGTGTTGGCGTTTTTACGATGAAAAATCTTATTTTTCAGCTGAGTAAACCACGCCCCCTGCTTCTCGATTGCATCAAGTTGTTCTTGGCAACGTGCAAACACCTGAATAACCTCAGTTAAATTAGGCGTTGACCATTTCTTGGAAATATATGCTTCTGCCGCTGCGATACTGCCCCCCTTAACAAAGTCAACGTACATAGACGCATCTTGTACAATGATTTTACCGCATAGCTTAGCATTAGCATTACCTAAGTGGGTTATTTGCCCAGCCTCTTCTATTTCTAGGCTCGCTTTTTCTAATTTTTCGAGCAGAGACATAACTAGACTACGACATTTGTTTTCAAACCAAGAAAGTTGTTCTAGATTCGTTGTTGCGGTGACGTTGGTAGATGATTGTTCCATTATTAACCTCTAGTCTCAGGGTGCGCAATAAACGGGATACGTTTTGCAAACAATTTAATAGCTTGCCAATAAATGCCAATTACAACTTTAACTGGCATCAGTGGTGCCGACAACCATGCTTTAAAAAAGCTTCTTTTCGTTATTTCACACTTTTTCATCGCAAGCGTAGCATCAAATTGCTTATGATCTTTGTGATTTTCAATATGAACAAGCACTTTCTCTGCTGGAGGCTTTACTCGCCAGTGATACTGCATATCTAAATCCATAAATGGAGAAACATGAAAATCTTTCTTAGTTTTCATATCTCCTTGCAAATCAACTAAGTAGTAATGACGTTCAAGCCAAGGCGTATTACTTACCTCAACCAACATGTAACTACATTCACCGTCATTTTGATAACAAAAATAAAAGTTTGCAGGGCTAAAATAAAAACCGAAACATCGGCATTGACCCATAAACATGACTTTCTCGCCATCCCATTTCCCACCCAATTGGGAAACTTTATTAGCTATACGTTGTTTTAAATTACCCGGTTCATCTTTTACATAATCATCTTGAAAAAAACTCATAGGCGCAAATTTTTTTAAACTAAATACTAGATGAGCCGCTGCTAACTCTTTTACTTCATCTAAGTCTAGCGCGAGTTGCGTCATGGTGTAGTTAAATTCATGACTCTTTGGGCTAAAACGTCTATGTCTAACTTGACCCTGATAAATCGCGCTATTCATAACTACAGCTCACACTCGAATCGTTTACATACATCTAATGCAGAGCGCACACCATCTTCGTGAAAGCCGTTGTACCAATAAGCACCGCAAAAATGAGTGCGATTTTTTCCGCAAATGTCAGAACGACGAAGTTGCGCAGCCATACTTTGCTTGTTAAAGACCGGATGGTGATAGGTGAATTCTCTTAATATTTTGGTTTTATCTATGATTGAAGTTTGGTTCAATGTCACACAGAAGGTTGTATCACTGTGCAGGCCCTGCAAAATATTCATATTGTAGGTCACTGCGGCTGGGCGCATATTAGTGTTGTCTAAACGGTAATTCCAACTCGCCCATGCGAGGGGTCGTTTTGGTAACATATTGGTATCAGTATGAAGCACTACTTGGTTTTCACTGTATGGTATAGCGCCAAGAACTTGCTGCTCTTGCTCATTAGCATCAGCCAATAATGCGAGAGCTTGGTCTGAATGACACGCAAATACAACTTCATCAAATATCTCTTCGCTACCATCTGCTAAATTTACTACAACATTATCTCTGTTTCGTGTTACTGAATTAATTTCACTATTGAGTTGTATTTTCTCAGCAAATGAACGCGTCAACGGCTTTACATATTCACGAGAGCCGCCTTTGATTACATGCCACTGCGGTCGATCGCTGATATTTAATAAACCATGGTTATAAAAAAACTGCACGAAGAAACGAAGTTCAAAGTCACGCATCTCTTGTAAGCTGGTTGACCAAATAGCGGCACCCATTGGCAGAATGTAATGCTGACTAAAATAATCCGAAAAATGTTGTTCGTCTAAAAAATCGCCTAAAGTTAAATGAGGGGCAATTTGCTGCGCATGTAACGACTTACACGCTTTGTTGAAACGAAGAATTTCTCTGATCAACCCCAAAAATTTTGGGTTCAAAACATTGCGACGCTGAGCGAATAACGAATTTAAGTTATTACCATTATATTCCAATCCAGTTTGTACGTTGTGCACACTAAAGCTCATTTCAGTGTCTTTATACTCGACACCAATTTGGTTAAGTAGCTTCAAAAAGTTTGGATATGTTGTGTCATTACAGACAATAAAACCGGTATCAATGGCGTATTCTTTACCATCAACCTCAATATCAACCGTTGCAGTGTGACCACCAATGTAATCGTTCTTTTCAAATAGCTTGATGTCGTATTTTTTTGATAACAAGTAAGCGCAAGTTAAACCAGAAATCCCACTACCTATGATGGCAACTTTCTTCATGTTTTTATCATCCTTTTGGCGAGCGGACGCCAGATACTGAAGGGTAAAAGAGATAAGACTTTAAGCGTCCAAGTAAAGCCTTTAGGAAAATGAATATCAAACTTATTTTTGCTCATGCCTATAAAAATGGCTTTAGCCGCATCATTGGCTTCAATAATGCCTGGCATATCGAAGTCGTTTTTGTCTGTAAGCGGTGTTTTTACAAACCCAGGATGAATGACACTAATGCCAATCTCTTGCGGTTCAAGATCTACGCTGAGAGTTTTAGCCAAATATGTAATACCCGCCTTTGACGCACCATAGGCCTCAGCACGAGTTAGTGGCACATAGGCTGCACTAGAACTCATTAGACCTAATTGACCACCAAACTTGATATGTTTAAGCCATGATTCTAAACAATACCCTACGGAAATTAGATTAGTTTGAATAACTCTTTCGAATAATTCGCCATCAAACTGTTTAGCGTTGTCTATATACTCACAAGTACCCGCATTAAGTATTAAATGGTCAATAGCTAAGTCTTTTGGCAAGGCGTTATTAAGTGCGTTCTTATCGTTTAAGTCAAAAATACAAGGCGTAATATTCTCTGATTTTTCGCATAGTGTATTTAACTTAGCTTGGTTTCTACCACATGCGTACACCGAGTAACCTTGCTCAGCATATTCAATCGCCAATGCTTCACCAATGCCTGAAGAAGCGCCTGTTATAACGACAACTTTAGACTGGGAAATCATGCAGCTGTCCTTCGCTTGATTAAGTTTATCACAGTACTAAACACTGGAAGGTGTTGATAAATCATTTCACCAGCATCAAAGTAATCACGGTGATAAATAACCTTCCCATTTTCAAACTCAAGGTAGGTGTTACCACTTACTTTAAGTGGTTGACCTTGCTTTATTTTTTTATGCGAAAAGGTCATCACCCAATACACACTTGCTTTGTTGTTTTGCTCAAATGAGGTATGAATATCGAATTGCCCTTGATTCAGGTTTTCATACATGTTGGCAAAGTAATCAGTAAGCGCTGGCAAACCTTCTACTTTATGAAGCGGATCTTCAAAGACTATGTTATCACCATAAACATGTGCAAGTAGCTCAAGATTAGACTTGTCTAGTTGGTTATACAGCTTTAAAAAATCTGATATCAAGGCATTATTCGACATATTTAAGATAACTCATTCTTGTAATATTCTAGTGCCTGATTTCTTGCTTCTTTCAAATCAACGATAGCATTGACATACACATCACTTTGACCTGTTGCAGCTAAGTAGGCTTGAGGTGAGTGAATATGTTTGGTTGGCACATTTTCTAATTCAGGCAAAAACTTACGGATAAAATCTCCGTTGGGATCAAACTTCTCACTCTGTGTGAGTGGGTTAAAGATCCTAAAATATGGCTGCGCATCGCATCCTGTGCCTGCCGCCCATTGCCAACCACCATTATTAGCGGCCATATCACCATCGATAAGATGCTGCATAAAAAAAGCTTCGCCTTTACGCCAATCTACCAGCAAATGCTTGGTTAAGAAGCTAGCTACTATCATGCGTAAACGATTGTGCATCCAACCCGTTTGTTTAAGCTGTTTAATTGCAGCATCAACAATTGGAAATCCAGTTTGGGCGCTGCACCAAAGTTCAAACTTATCTTGATGTTCGGGCCATTTGAAACCATGGAACTTATTTTGAAAATCCATTTTTTTGCTTAAACTTGGGAACGCATCTAAAAGATGGCGATAAAACTCTCGCCATATTAACTCATTCAACCAGCTAAATTGTGGCGCTTTCATATCTTCAAGCACGTTCGGTGCATGATTAATAAGTTCAATAAAAACCCGTTTAGGACTGATAGCGCCTATTGCTAAATAAGGCGACAAACCGCTGGTTGCCTTTAAGTCAGGTCGGTCTCGGTATAGTTCATATTCGTCATGCTTTTCAGTTAAAAAACGCGGTAAAACTTGCCTTAAAGCTGTGTCTGCCAAAGGCCATTTAGACGAATCAGCTTTTGAGTAATCAAAGCTAAATTTCTGCTCATCAAATTTAGCCTCAACGGCCGCTAAATTTCCCAAACAGCTTTGATCAAACCCGTTTTGTTTAACTACTTGCAACCAGGCCTTTTTGAACGGCGTGTATACCTTGAACATTTCGCCCTGCTTATTGCGAACAGAACCTTTTGGCAACATCACGTCTGATTCAAAAAGTTCTAGTTCAATACGTGATGCAATGTTTCTATCTCTGTTTATTTCGTCAATTTCAGGCTGACTGTTCGCGAAAACTCGAGAAATTTGACGTTCGGAACAGAAACGCAATAACTGATCGACTTGACCATTGAAGTCAGTACCATTAACTACTGTCAACTCAATACCTTGGGCGTTGAGCTGTTGCTCAAACCACGCCAAGTGACGAGCCATAAAATCAACCTGAACAGGTGCAACGTTGTGAAGCTTCCAGGTGTTAGGAGTAGATATAAAAATTGCCTGCTTGCATCCTTGCGAAAGGGCTTTAATTAATGCGGGGTTGTCGTCGAGTCTAAAATCTTTTCTTATCCAATAAAGGCAACTCATTATAAGCTATACCTTAATTTTAAATCCGCAGGATATGGATTTAGATAAGCCTGCTTTGAAAGGTATTGGTTAGGATAATCACGTAAGTAATGATTAATCAGAGTTAGAGGCACAAGCAGTGGTACCAAGCCTTCACGATATGCCAATACCTGCTCAGTTAGCTCTTCTTTTTTTGTTTTATCGAGTACTTTTTTAAAGTAACCCTGTAAATGCTGTAAGGTGTTTGTATGATTGCGACGTGAAGCTGGCTTTTTCAAAGCTGTCATCAACATCGAAATGTATTGATTGGCAAGTACTTCTAATGGCTCATTCGACTGTCCCAGCATTTTACCAATTTTTCGATACATTTCTAGGTTATGGCTCATCACCAGGTATTTACTTTGGCTATGAAACTCTATCAACTTGTGTTTTGTGAGGCCCGACGCTATTAACTCTTGCCATTTCTTGTAGGTAAATACACGCATCACAAAATTTTCGCGTAATAAGGCATCATTTAAACGCCCATTTTCTTCGCATGGTAAGTTTGGGTGTGCATCTAAAATTTGCTTGGCGAACAATCCGACACCATTATGCTCACAGCCTTTACCATGCTCATGATAAACCTTTACACGCTCCATACCGCAGCTTGGACTGCCTTTCATGAAAACAAAGCCACTTAGGTGATCGATACGTGAAGCAACTTTTTGTCCAAACTGGATCATTTTATCAGTGACGTCCATAGAACCATCTGGCCGTGAGACCGCAATAACATCATCATATCTTATTTGTCTAATCGTTGGTCTTGGTATTGGTAAACCTACCGCGACCTCTGGACAAAACTTTTCATATTCAACATGTTTGCCTAACTGATTCATACAGAAATCAGATTTTTTATGACTCTTATCAAAACGGACTTGGTCGCCCGTTAGACATGCACTAATGCCGATTTTGATTGGCGAAGAAAATTCAGAATTAAACTCATTCATAACTGCCACCTAATAAATAAACTTACCTATTGGATTAAGCAATTTGCTAATTCCTTGAGTAAAATGAAGGGAGTCGCTAGATACAGTTAAACATAAACACCCTTCTTTGGTAAAAGGCGTATGTGTATTTTTACCATCAAGCCAGATAAAGTCACCACGGTTGTAGGTGCCCATCTCGTCTTCGAAACTACCATCGACTAGCAAAGTAATCTCAAAGCCATTATGAGTGTGGTTTGGAACAGAACCATCTGCGTCTATGTGTAACAAACTCATGCGCAAATCGCCATCTCCCAACTCTATGCGTGATCGAGATAGCTTACCTAAATTCATCCAGTTAGAGCGCTCAAGGTTGCATAGAACCTGAGGCAAACAATATGGCGTATCGCCAACTTTAACTTCTTGCGGTTCAGTCTCTACAAACTCATCAATACCCGAATCTGTTGTTACCTCATCAATGAAGGCGTCAAAGTCAAACTGTATTTCAGACTCGTCAAATGTAATGGAAGCATTTTCAAAACAGTTGTCAGCCGCTTTTGCTGTAAGTTCTGTTATATGCTGTTGGCATTTGGGGCACATCTCTAAGTGTGCAGCAATCATGACGCTTACAGAAGCAGGTAACTCTCCAGCCACATAACTTTCAAGCAGTTCTAATTTAGGGTGATGCTTAATCATAGTCTGCTCCAATGTGTTGTTTTAGTTTGGTCAATGCGAGTCTTAAACGTGATTTCACAGTACCTAGCGGGATGTTAAGTTGCTTGGATAATTGTTCTTGTGATAGCTCTTGAAAATAGACGCCATGAACAACCTGTTTTTGATTTTCGGGTAACTTGTTTAGGTATTGTGCAAGTTGCTTGTCCATTAAATGATCGGCAAACATGTGGTCGTCACTGTTTTGCGCTTCGGCCAATGGCCAAATTTCTTCACTAATAGTATCTTCTTGATTAGATTGGATCTTGCGTAACATGTCGAAACTGATGTTACGCATAACAGTATATATCCAGGTTGTTGCTGCACCTTTCTCTACGTTGTATAGATGGGCTTTACGCCAAACATTGGTCATTGTTTCTTGTAAAAGCTCGTTAGCCATTACAGGATTATTAAATTGTTTTCGCCCAAATCCTATAATTTTAGGAGAAAACCATTTGAATAAGTCTGCAAAGGCACGTCTATCACGCTCTTGCGCCACGCTTATTAACCAAAATGACAACGTTTTGCCATCCACTTCAGCAGGCGTGATTTGAGACTGTTTTGTTGTGCTCATCGAAGGATGGGAATTCCTATTTTCTGTGCTCACCATGACTTAACCCAATTATCGCATTTCATATTTAGTACGTTAAAAATCAGATTTGGATCACTAAGATTCGTTAATTATAGGCTAGACTACAAATTTAACCTAACATCATAGTGTGCAAGAAGTTTTGAGCTTTATCAAAACTGTATTGATCTACAAACACTTCTTTCTGCTCCATCGAAAGGGGCAATAATTCTAAATAACGTGCACAAACCCAATTTGGGTTGTCAAACTGCGGCGATGGATACAAACTTTGGATATCAGGGTGCAAAGAGAATATTTCTTCAAGCTTATCTGCTAAAGCAATATGATTTTCACATGAGTTAGCTTGGGCCCAATGTGGAATAGACTGACAGTGCGCAAAACGCAAATTGTCTTCGTCAAAATGTATACCACTGAGCTTCACTAACGATTTAGCTTTAACATCGATATGAAGCATACCTTTCTCTTCAAAGAAATCGACTATATCAACCCAAGCTGCCCATTCAGATACTTCAAACTCTGCATCAGGCTTGTAAATTGTGAGTGCAAAGCCTCGCTCTTTGGTTGCAATAGATACCAGTTTTTTGTATCTCGGCTCAAAAATACGAAGGCGTGTCACTCCTTCTGGAAGCAAAAATACAGGTAATGGAAAAACGGGTAATTGCATAAACAAGGCCTAAAAACTCTACATGGCATTTTTTACGTCATAGCTAAAAAAAAAGATCGGTTAAGTTTCCACTTCTTTTTTACATTCTGTTTATTTGTTTGGTTGTTTTGCGTTTTAGTCAGTTCGAATCTATAAATAAAAAAGTATCGGATACAAGTAAGGGATTATTAATGTCAATCCATCAACTCATTTATCTCAGCAAAGCGAGTCGACCATTCGACAGTGTAGATTTTTTAAAACTTCTAACATCATCACGTAAAAATAATATCAACCTTCGCGTAACAGGAAGCTTGTTTTATAATGGGGGTTGGTTTTTACAAGTTTTAGAAGGTGATTTACCCACTATCCAAGACTTGTTTAGAAAAATTGAAAACGACGACAGACACATGCAAGCCAAGGTGCTTTACCTAGAACCCGCCAAAAATCGTACATTTTCTCGCTGGACTATGAATATGATCAACCTTGATAGGGAGCATGATAGTAAATATCACGTTTTACGCGATTTGCTCGATGCGGCAGTTAGAGGCAATATGATTGACGGATTAAGTGCACCAGTAAAACTGTTGAAAGTGTTTTCTGACGATAACGTGTTTGGTATTCATTGATATTTATTATCTACTAATTAAACAAACACTTTGCAATTGCACCTGTTTTATTTTTACGATTGCATAAAGTTAGTTTTGCACCTTGTTGTTCAATCATATTTCTACACAGATTAAGGCCAATCCCTTTACCTTGCGCTTTGGTGGTATAAAACGGAACAAACAGATTATCGGTGTTTTGAATACCTGATCCCGAATCCTTTACTTCAATCACAATTTGCTTGCCCTGCTTGTAAGCATCTAGTTGAATTGGTTGTTGTGATTTGCTCGCTTCAATCGCATTCTTTACCAAATTAACCAACACTTGTTCGAGCAATACTTTATCTGCAAGTACTTCAAGCTTGCTGCATTTAATTTCAATGGGGTAATCAAACAAATTGCTTACCGATTTAAATAATGGCGTAATCTCTAATGGTTCTAAATGAACATCGAATTGTTTACTTAAATTCGCATAACGATTTACAAATTGCATCAAACCATTACTGCGCTCAACAATAACCTGTAAAGCCGGATCTAAATTCGCAAACTCATCATTCCTTTTAAGCATATCTTGAAGTGTTTGTGCTAACGACTTAATGGGTGATAATGAATTATTGATTTCATGACTCAATACGCGAGTCATTTTCTGCCAAGCTACTTGCTCAGTGTGATACACCACCTGCTCAATGTTAGTTAATACCAACAATTGATAATTTTGCTCTTGCATGGTGAATTGACTATGCCGTAGCTGCCATTTTGCGATAAGAGATTCATCCCTTAATTGCCATTTATTATCGACTAACATAAAGCCTAAATCGTCCGCGCTTGTGTGCCTGAGGATCTGCCATGGTTGCTTGCACCAATTAGAAAAAGCTTCATTAGCATGATGCAATCTATGCTCTTTGTTAAAAACAACAATAGGCGTTGCAAGTTGCTCAATGAGTCTGAGTACTAATACTGCTTGTTGATCATACTGCGATTTCCTGTTTTGCAGATCAACCGAGATAGTAGTAATTTCATCTGCTAATAATTTAACTACGCCTTGATTAAATTTAGGGTTTGCGCGCAAAGAATAGTCTTCATTTCTTATTGCCTCGAGTACAGCTGAAAAACGATAGTAAGGATTTAGCAAAGTACGTTTAACAAACCAACAAAGCAATGCAAAAGGGCAAATTAATAACACCAAGACAGTACAAACCACCAAGACAGTAGCTGAGCTATACCAAAGGATAAAGCCTGTTAGACCAGACAAAACCAACAAGCAACTGCCAATAAACAATGTCAGAATGCTTTCTATGGAACGTAACTCCAGTTGCTCTACAAGTTTTTTTATTAGTTTGAACATGTGCTGGCTCATTATTTTTATTAAGCAACTTACTTAGTAGACATACCAAACTTTTCTAAACGACGGTAAATGGCACTTTTACTTATACCAAGCAATTCACCAGCTTGTTCTACATTATTTTGAGTTTGCGCAAGTGCCATTTTAAGTAGTTTTTTCTCAGCATCCTCAAGGGTCATTAAAGTAATATCATCTTCCGAAGATACATTCTTAGATGAATTGTTCAGCACTTTAAACTCAAGATCTTGCTCGCCTATACAGTCACCTTCAGCCATTAAAACAGCTCTTGCCATCATATGACTGAGCTCTCTTACGTTTCCTGGCCATGAATAATCGAGCAAAGCGTTCTCGGCTACCTTGCTTAAAGGTAACGGGTTAACTTGGTATTGTTTGGCATGTAATTTAATAAAGTGCTCTGCCAACACAATGATGTCTTCGGTGCGCGCGCTTAAAGGAGGAATGGTGAGCTCTATGGTATTCAATCTAAAATATAAATCGGCTCTAAAATCACCACTTTCAAGCATGGCTTCAAAGTCCGCATTAGATGCGGTGATAATGCGACAACTCGCCTGTTGAGTATGCGTACCACCGACGCGCTCAAATTGTTTTGACTCTAGTACTCTCAGTAATTTAACTTGTTGATTCGCACCCATTGTCGCGACTTCATCTAAAAATAACGTACCATTATTGGCTAGCTCAAAGCGCCCTGCTCTATCTTGTTTAGCATCGGTAAATGCCCCTTTTTTATGTCCAAACAGCTCGCTTTCAAACAAGCTTTCAGGAATAGCGCCCATGTTCACAGAAACAAACTCACCATTGCACTCTGAATAATTGTGCACATACTCTGCAATACAGCTTTTACCAGTGCCATTTTCACCTCGCAAAAATATGGTTGCATCGGTTTTAGCGACACGCTCTAACTGCGCTTTTAACTTTTGCATCTGTGGGCTGTGCCACAAAATAGATTTTGTATTTTTGTCTGATGAACTATCTCTTTTACTTCGTTGAACTAATGACTCATTTTGAGTAATCGTTTCTTGACGATCAATTTGTGCTAAAGCAAGATGTTTTTTGACCATCATCACAACAGCATGATTATCCCACGGCTTAGCAAAAAAATCTTTCGCGCCCAACTTCATGGCTTCAACAGCCAAAGAGACACTTGACCATGCAGTCATAGCTAGAATTGGTGGAAAACTTTTTTTTTGTTGAGCTCTCAGAAAAGCCAACCCTTCTTCACCAGATGTGGTATCGAACTCAAAGTTCATATCGAGTAAGATTAGGTCAATTTGATGCTCTGACAAAACCATTTTAGCACTTAACGGAGAGTGAGCTTCTAAGACTTCGAAACCATGATTACAAAGCAATAACCTGAGACTTAAGCGAATATCAGCCCTGTCTTCTACAATCAAAATATGTTGTTTGTTATTTACTACTGACATGGTTGTTCCTTGTTGACACCGCTCTCTTACTTTTATCTTTGAAATAATAGCCTAGCCTTTGTCTTAAAGGCTAGGCTAAGCTTTGTTGAGATTTATTAAGCACTACTCATTTCTAAGCGCTTTTATTGGGTCTGATGCTATCACTGATTTCACCGGTAAATAACAAGCTAGCAATGATATCAATGCAATAACAGGCAAAGCGACTATCAAAACTGTCAGATCTCCAGTAATGCTCATTACCAATAACCGAGTACCAAGTAAATACCCTATCCCAGCTAACAAGCAGCCTAGCACTAATCCTATCACCACAGGCTGCATACTTTGCTTCATCACCATTTTTATGACTTGTCCGGTGTGCGCACCTAATGATAAGTGAATCCCTAGCTCGTAACGTCTCATTTGTACGCTGTAACTTAAAACACCATATATACCTGCTGCAGCTAAGCTTAGCGCCAGTGTAATTAAGCTCACTGTCAGTATGGCAATGAGCGTTGGCTCACGCAGCCTGAGTGTGAGTAGTTCATTTAAAGTGCGGTGAAAGCCTATGCTTAGCATAGGGTTTACTTGCTTAAGTGTTGCGAGAATTTCGGCATCACTGATTGGTCCATCCGTCTTGATACTTAGACCAAAGCGTGGGTTTGGTGTAAATGGCAAATAGTAGCGTTCACGGGCATAATCGACTTGGCGATCAGGCACATAAATATCACCCACAACGCCAACAACAGCCAACGGTTCACCGGCCTGTGCTTGCAAGGTTTGACCAATGGCAGCCTCATTACTATTAAATAGGCGCTTAGCTAATGACTCACTGATGATGATTTCTTGAGGAATTGCATTAGGATCTGTGAGTTCACTAAAGCTGCGACCATGTAACATTGGAATACCAAGTAACTCAAATGTGTTTGTATCAAATTGCGCAGTGCTGACAATACCCAGCATGGTATCTTTGGCATCGTATAAATAGTTTTCCCATCCCATTTGTAGTGGTGATAGGCGCGTCACTGTGACATCTTTAACCTGAGGTAAGTCTTTAAATTGTGACTTTATCTGCTGTGTGAGTTCAAAAAAGCCTTCACTTACTTGGCCAACATCAACGCGTACATAGTGCACGTTGTCGGTGTTAAATGCCACGTCTTGTGTGACGCGTTTCACCGCAGGAGTGAGTACAGTGGTAGCACCTAACAATAAAGCGGTCGCCAAGCCAACTTGTACAGCCACTAACACATTGCGTGCCGTTGATGAAATTTGTGCACCAGTGCCTTTACCACTGCTTTGCAGTGCTTCATTAAGGTGATAGAAATTGACTTGATTGCTTGCCAGTTTAGCCATAATGACAGCAATTACGAGCGTAATAACAAAGCTTGCTGTAATAGTTGTTGGGTCAAGGGCTAAGCGCTGCATACGTGGGAACATGTACTGTAAGTCGCTTTCTAGCCACACCATAGTCCAACCCGCTATCAGTAAGCCAAATACACAAGCGAGCATTGCCAGAATAATGGTTTCACTGAACATGCCCCAAAATATGTGTTTAGTTTTAGCGCCAATGGCTGCTTGAATCGCCATAACACGCTGTTTTTGTACAGCTCGAGATAAAAACAGGTTACTCATGTTAGTCACGGCAATGAACAAGAGGGTGAGCACTCCTGCCAGTAATAACAATGCCATTTCATCACTGTCGGCAATGATTTTATCTTTTAATGGTACAAATTGGGCGCCAATGCTGGTGTTTGGAGCCACATCATCACGACTTAAATAGAGTTCATTGATTTGTGCGCCCAGTGTTTTGTTTGCCTGCTCAATAGATACATTGTCTTTTAAAATGGCAATGCCATTGATGCCGCCTGTGATACTCGCCCAGCGATTGGTAACATCAATTTCTTGGTCAAAACTAAACCAAGCTTCCAGCGGAAAGTTGCCAAATACTTCTGGTGGTTGGAACAACTCCGCCGTTACGCCAACAATTTGGTAAGCATGGTTACCCACAGTGGTAAATGTGCCAATGATGTTTGGATTTGCACCAAAATGCTCTTGCCACATGTCATAACTTAATACCAATACCCTTTGCTTAAAGTTGACTCCTTCGTCTTCGTTGAAATGGCGACCCAGATGCATTGGCACTGCTAGCATAGAAAAGTACTCAGGTGTGACTCTTGCACCATCTAAAAATGGTGTGCCATCTATGTCTCTGAGCTTTTCGCCATGCAGGCTCATCAGTGCCATCGTTTCGATGAGTGTCTTGTCACTATAAATATGGTACTGCGCTGACAAAATCTGAAAACCATACTGAGTTTCACCGTTTATGGTTTCGCTTTGATCAGTCACCAATAGTTTATCGGCATTAGGATATGGCAAAGGTTTAGTCAGTACCAAATAATTGATATTCAGTACTACCGCAAGTGCAGCTAGCGTCACAGCAAGGGTGGTGATAACTATTAAACTGAACCCCGGTAATCTTAATAAACTACTGGCTGCGAGTTTAAATTCCTCTTTGATGATACTCATACCGCCAACTCCATTTTAAACTCATCAGCCATCGTGCCATCAAGTAAGTGAAGTTTGCGCTTTGCCATATCTGCATATCTCGGGTCGTGGGTTACCATACAAATTGTTGTGCCTTGTCGGTTTAGCTCATCCAACATCATCATGACCGCATCACCATTTTTAGAGTCTAGGTTACCGGTTGGCTCATCGACTAGTAACATCGCAGGATCATTTACTAAAGCTCTGGCAATCGCAACGCGCTGCTGCTGACCACCAGATAGCTGATTGGGTTTGTGGCCAGCTCGATGTGTCATTTCAACTTTAGCCAAGCATAAATCAACTTTTTGCTTTACTTCTTCTTGTGATAATGCCGTTTCACGATAACGCAGTGGCAGTGCAACGTTATCGAAAACTGATAGCTCATCAATCAAATTAAACGACTGAAATACAAAGCCAATATATTCATTCCGCATACTGGCTCTTTGATTAACACTGAGATTACTCACGTCATGTCCGGCTAGGGTGTATTCACCACCCGACGCGGTATCTAATAATCCCAATATCGATAATAAGGTTGATTTACCACAACCGGAAGGTCCTGAAATAGAAACATAATCACCTTCATTGATCTCTAAATCAACGCCACGTAAAGCATGAGTTTCCATCTCGCTGGTGACAAACTTCTTGGTGATATTGGTTAGTTTTATTTTTGTGTTACTCATAATTTTTTCCTTTAAGCACTGTTTACTTCACAATGGCAATGTGGGTGTGTGCTTGCCAGCGAGTCATATCGTTTAGGATAAACTGCTCATTAGGCTCTGCGCCAGCAAGTATCTGAATTTGCTCGTCTGTTGCGGCACCAAACTGAACAGGGGTAGCAATGGCCGAGCCGTTATCGGTTAATTTAAATAAAGTCGAATTTGAAAAAGCTTTTACATTGACTGGCTTTTTAATAAACAGTGCGTCTTGTAATTGACCCACAGCAATTGTGCCTTCAATGTTTAGCTCTGGACGGGCGTTGTCGGTTAACTCGCCGTTTAGTGCGACTTCAACTTGTATATTGCCGTTGTTGATCACCGGATCGATACGTATCACTTCCCCTTTGATCTCTCCGCGACGAGTATTAATGCGCACCGCCTGCGCCAGTTGTATTGACTGCATTTTTGACTGTGGCACATTCAGCAAAGCGTATAGATCAGTGGTACTGCCGACTAAAGCCAATTGTTCTCCTAAATTTACCGCTTGCCCGAGCTCCACCCTTAACGATTGCACCACACCGTAAATACCCGCTTTCACAGTTAGGCTGTCCAGTTGCTGCTGCACCAAATCTAAAGCCTCTTGTTGCGCCAAAATATTTGAGTCGGCAATTTTTAAATTAGCAGCATGAAGAGCCTCAAGCTGGGTAATGCGAGCAGTTTCAATCTCTAAACGTCGAGTTAACTGCCTGACCTGCAACTTAGTACGCTGATAGTCAATATTAGATACAATGCCCTTGCTAACCAATTGATTCTGTGCGTTCGCTTCGAGTTCGGCACTCTCGAGTTCAGCTTGAATAAGGGCTAACTCTGCCTGCTGAGCAAGTAATTCGCGTTTTTGGTTAATATCTGTTTGGTTGCGATGGTTTTGGCTGTCGATGTAAGCACGCTTTGCATCGCGTACCGATTGAGTAATATTCGGGTCAGAAAGTCTTAGAATAATACTTTCGGGCGTTACTTCTGCGCCTGGTTTTAGCACTATTTCGTCTACCGTTGCTTGACTTTTGGCTGTCAACAATCGAGGCTTTTTTGACTTCAACCGACCAAACCCTGATACGCTTATTGCTAAATCACCCTGCTTAACGGACGCTGACCAAATATCTTTTTTATTGACTTGCTGTGCATAGCTAGGCTGAAAGAACAACCATATGCTCGAAAAAATTAAAACGCCAAGCAATATCACCACACTATGCAAACGTTTAAGTTGTCTTTTAGGCTTCACCAATACATCCATAATTTATCCTCACAATGACGTATAGAAGCTATGTTACAAATGACATGCCAATTTTTAAGCCCTTGTATTGTATAGCTTTTTATTTGTAAGGCTGAAGGAGACATACTGTATTTTTACGATATCGAAAATGAATTAACGAAATCGATTCGACGGCGTTTGCAGTAAAAAATGGTACATCAATTGTTTCGGGCTAAATCAATAAAGGCGATTTTTCCTTCCAAAACATTGAGTATTTAGGGAAACAAATAAACCTGAACAATGCACCAAAGTTATATGTAACTGGCAGCTTCAATGCGGTGCTTCAGACTTGCTTCACCCAAGACCAAGTGAGATGATATTTACATGTTATTCTGACTCTTAGGTTAGTTTCTTGAGTTTAAACACGCAAAGCATAGAGAAAAAACAAAACAGGCATACCGCTCAGTATTATGGTCGAGAGTTCTGGCAATTCCATATCGCTTTTTGGGGCATATCTGCCTTCGTGATGTTTTTATCGGGTTTGAGTCAAGAAATGGGCTTTGAAATCGCGCTTGTCAGAAATGCACTTTATGGTGTTTTAGGCTTCCTTTTTACTTTTTTATTTATTTCAGTATTCGATAGATTTCAAAATAAAAAAACACTAAATATACTGTTGATTTGCACCATACTCTCTTACCTGATTGGCACATTAACGACATTATTAATTAACCCTATTAGCGCTTCTCAAAGTGGTTTTATATTATGGCAAGAAAGTTGGACAAGTTGGTTTTCTGGCTCTCTTAACTTCACCTTAGTAACACTGTTATGGTGTAGTTTTTATCTTGCTTTCAAACATGGTTTACAGTTTTTAAACGGTGAAGAGGCAGAAAAAGTGGCTCACGCAATATCTTCGATGTCGTCAGTATCAACTTTTTCAGAGTTTATGGCTTTAGAACGTAATAAAAAACTGTTTCTCTTACCTGTTGAAAATATTTGCGTTGTGCAAGGCGCTGGGGATTATCTTGAAATTATCACCGACGAAGGTAATTTTTTAAAAAGAGAATCACTCAATAACATGGTTGACATGCTAGACCCAAAAATTTTTCAACGCGTTCATCGCTCAGTCATTGTAAACCTTCATGCCATCGATAAGTTTGAGCCGAAAGGAAAAGGTGACTATACCCTAATTTTAAAATCTGGATTACACATGCCCGCAAGCCGAAGCTACATGAAAAATGTTAAGTCTCAATTTTAAGCCAATATAAATATTTGAAATCTATAAATCACACGGTTCATTTAGAAAGAGACTTTCACTCCTCTTAGCTATATCCTGAAGATGAAACATGCACTATCGTGCGTGTAATTTATACACTTATCACTTTTTAAAAGTAGCGGCTTTTTCAACAACTCAGACATTCAGTCAAATCAAAGAAATCAGATCACTTTATTGACTCAACAGAAGGGCACAGGTACGTCTTGGTGCAGTACAGTTACTCAATCACTCTATATTCTATTTAATCCACTCAGGCATTCTATCGCGCCTATGTCCAGCTTAGCGGGTTCATCTGATTAACATGACACAATTTAGCGCATCAGTATCCAACTCGTAGATCAGCACTTGTATACCAGTCTTAAAAAATAGATCGTTTCTTTTATATTTGAATCAATAAGTTAATTGCATCTATGAAAAACTTTACCAAAAGTAAACCCGCAGTTTCGAGATTAAGTATGTTATTAGTTTTAACGCTTCTCATACTGCTAACACTTTCATCTTGTATGAGTCATTTAATTGCGGACCAAATGGTTAGAGCTCCGAATAAATCTTTAATCGGATATGAGTTAAGTCGCCAATTTAGCCCTTATAACTCGGGTCATGATGGACTACTCAGTATCGATGGTGTGAAGCAGAAAAGTATACACTTACCTTCTCGAGGTATAGATGTTAGCTTCATTGAGATAGAACCAAACAATTATGGTTTTGACTACCTAACCAAACCCGTTATTCATGAAAGTGGTAAAATTTGGCGAATTGCCACCCATTGGAAATGGCTTGAAGCGCCATGCAACAACAGTAGTCAAAAGTTGCTACCTCAAAAGACTTTAGTGTTGCTTCATGGTTGGGGAAGAAACAAAAATAGTCTGCTAAATTATGGACTTGCTCTTTCTCAACATGGTTACAAAGTGATCATCCCAGACCTTCGTGGCCATGGTAATAGTACTGGAAACTGGATCTCATTTGGCGCTGAAGAAGGTCAAGATGTCAGTGCATTAATGGACTTACTCAAAATTGAAACGTTTGATATTTTGGGGTTTTCATTGGGTGCCAGTGCGGGTCTTCACATTGCCTCTGTTGATGACAGAGTTAATCACTTAGTGGTCATCGCACCGATGCATTCACTAGAACAAACCATACCTAAATTTGCCAAACAGTCTCCGAAATGGATCAGTGACCTTGTTTTGCACTACCAATATAAAGCCTTAAAGCTGGTCAATAACATAAGTGGGTACACTTATGAGGTTACGTCTGATGCAGTATCTCCGGCTCAACTGATCACAAAACCTGTACTCTTTATCTATGGTGGAATTGATAATATGAGTAACTATGAGTTGAATTATTTATTATTTAAGCAAGGATCAACCAAAAATAAATTAAAAAAGTTCGAAGGGTTAAGGCATACCCATTTATTGCTGCATCAGTCAGCCATTATGCCTACCATAAATCAATGGCTAGGGTTAACGGATTCTAATCGTAGCAACTTATTTAATAATGACTGTATTTATAAATCATTTAATTATTGAAAATACAGATGCCTAGTAAAAACTTAAAGCCACAAAACAACCTTTTAACATTCGATACTGACTTTTGCATAACGAACTTAAATATCTACAAACTCCCCTGATTGGCTGACTGAAAATGGGTAATGCAGATAAGCATTGCCCTCCTTAAAAGTAAAAATTGTATTTGACTAAATTAGAGAGTATTGATTTATAAACACTTTTGATAAGTTTTAGCTTGGTTATTTGTAGATTTAGATACACAGATAATGCGTTACAGCCAAGTAAAACTTAGTAATTGATATACTCAAATACTAAAAGCCATTACTGCATTTTTAAACACAGTGTCATAAATTTGCATAAATTAAACCTAACAAATTGCATCCAAATAATTTAAACTCGCGACCTGATAAAATGTACACAAGGAATCGTGATGATGTGTTTTGACCCTATGGAATTACAGTTTACAGGTGCAATCCTGAGCTTAGCCATGGCGATTGGCATGTTGATTCTTTTTATGGCTAATAGGTCATCGACGCCTTTCTTGTATTGGTCTCTAGCTGGTGTACTTAATACATTTGCCTATTTTTGGTCTTCTTTCTTTGATGTTGTTGCACTGCCTTTTGGCTCAACATTAGTCGCACTGAATATTGGTTTAGAAAACACACTTTTTGCGCTTAATTATGTGTTTATTTTATTGGGCGTTTTGAATCATTTATCCATTCAATTCAATATCAAACATATAATTACTATCATGATCTTTCTATTTGGGCTACAGTTCATCGCGGCATTATCATACTCATTTGAAGTGAGGATCACCGTATTTACACTGTGTGTCATGATAATCAAACTGGTTGGTATCTATTTACTCTATCAAGGCATAAAACACGCAAAACGACTGCACTATTTACCTTTATTTATTATAGAGATATTGGTGCTACTGCAATTAATGCTGCGTGCAATTTTTACGCTATTTGCAGAAGTAGGTTATATCATAGAGCCCAACCATCCCATCAATACAACAGGTTGGCTGGCGGATATTTTATATATTTCAATTGTGTCATTTGCCTGTGTGATTGTCATTATGAAAGATAAACACTCGAACGACATCAATCGACTTTAACTTCTGCAGATTTATAAGATGGTTAAAGTTGAACATTACCGTTTCAATAGGCTAACTTTTAGACACAGCATTACACACTATGCCGGCTGGCTGCGGACTCTATACTCTTAGCTATTGCGGACTCGAGTAATTTAACCTCACTACCCGGCCCAATGGTAAGGAGTTTTGCACCTGTGGTTGGTTTACCTCGGTAGGGTCGAACAAACACTTCGCCATCTGGGCAGCGTTCAAAATAAGTAAACCCCTGTTCATTACCCAATACTGTGCACCCTTTTACTCTAAGTACACTATCAGGAATAGCATCACAAATGTCTTTTATACAAATCGGATCGGGCAGCGGAGGTAAATCAACAGAGCAAGACGACCAATGTGACTTATGATGCTCAAACTTTTCTGCCCTATTACTAGATGGCAACAACTCAGGCAGTTTATCAATTTCTAGCTCTTCAGAAAGCAAGATCTCTGCAGTGGGATTAATCGCTCTAATATCGTCTTTTACCTGATCTAAGCGTGCATCGCTTACTGAATCGGTGTGAGACAGTGTGATCAACGACGAAACTTGTATTTGATTCGCTTCTAGCTCGTTATGAACATTTCTCAACTGCCAATTTTTAACATCAACCACTGAAATTTGAACTGGAGGCATAAAACGCGCTTCGATCCCCACACCAAGAAATCCCATTAACGCACAGGCATCCGTTGTCCCATTCGCTTCTATGAGTGTAATACCATTTACTCGCTCAGTAATTCGGTTAACCGACTCTCTTAGTTCACCCACACCACTGCAACAAATACAGCTACCATTCAATGCTTTCAAGCTTTTTTCATCAAGCATATCTAAGAACTGCTGTGCATCTAAATTGGCATTTTCATAGTCATTTAAAACCACAAAAGGCGACCAATTCGCTTGACTATATTCAGTGACCAAACGTTTCAATAACGTGGTTTTTCCGGCACCAAGAAAACCAACGACAACAATAATGGGTTCCACTTACTATCCCCTAATTTGTGAGTAAACTCGAATCTAAACACGAACATCATAACGTGATAATATCACAAAAATACTTAGATTATCCCTTTCATTAATTTCTCCACTATGCCTTCTTCATAGCCGCTCTGTAAGAGCTGGGAAAACCTTGATAATCCATGTGTTCTCCATAATCAATTCATAATTGCTTGATAAAAAACACCTTCTGCAATGATGCAGATTCATAACAACAATAAAAATTAGATGTGTCATGATCGGCTCCTACAGGATGTTGAGCCGATTATTTTCTATCTATGCGTTCTTTTTACCTCCAATAAACTTTATAGCTTTCATGAATATACATCTTTCAGTTACTGTGTCTCTTGAATTAATCCCCTTATAAGCAAGTCTTCTAATTCGAGGGCAGGGTATTAGAGTGACTATAAGGAATATCAATGCATCAAAGCTTAAGAGATAAAATCATATCTGTGTTAACAGAAGATAACTAAAAAGGGAGAGACCGTCGGTGTGTCGTTTTACGCTTTTTTTGTTAATAAAAACGACAATCCTGAACAACTCATGGAAGCTGCTACTTGGTGGATACAGACTCATCAGTTAGATCACTTTGAAAGAGCAGTTAAAGTTAAAGAAATGGTTGAACAAGGGTTGTAGGGGTATAACAATGAATAAAGCTATCTTTAGACTATTTATTGCACTGAGCTTGTTGTCAGTAATAAGTGCGATAACCTACTCTGTGGTTAGAGACTACCAATACCCAGATTTGACCCAACAATTTATAGATGCTTCAGAAAACGCACTTACATGGCTTGACTGGATCTCTTTGGCTGCCACTCTTATTGCCTTTTGTGCAAACATTTCATTATTATTTTTTTCCAACATTGGGCGTATTATTTATGTAATCTGCATTCCCTTTACACTCGTTTTACCCGGATTAAGCAACGAAACGGTTATTACTAATCAGATAGAAGATCTACTTTTTGGCATTGATACATTAATAACTGGATTTGTGATAGCCCTATGTTATTTTTCAAATGCTTCTAATTATTTTAAGCAACCAAAGTAGTCAATAGTCTTGTATAGTTGTTACAACAAAAAAGCAGGCTTTCACCTGCTTTTAAAAAGTTTAAAATTTGATTGATTCGCTATTTATTGAAGCTCAACCCAAAATACACCGACATCTTTTTTAACAACCCTAACTTGGCTACCTTTACTGAGAGGTTGTTTACTCTTAACTAACCACTCAATACCTGAGTAAGCATATTTATAGCCATTATGCTCATCAATATCTTGTTCTAAAGAAAAGGTGAGTTCTGCAAAGTCACTGTTCACATCTGTTGAATCTCGGCTTTCTTGTAACCTTTTAAGCGGCTTCCAAAGTAGCGCTGCTAGACCAGCAGTAATAATAGCATTTACCCAAAGGGCGGTTATCCAATCTGCTTCGAGTAAGCCCGCATACATCAAAGCACCACTGAACACCATCGAAAGGCCAACAAAGAACAGTACAAAAGTAGCAAAGCCAAGCACTGCGACTTCAACAATCAGTGCAATAACACCCAAAACTAGAAGTGTTTGTGAAATATTTTCTGTCAAAAATTCCATAGGCTAGCCTTTTTGTTTTTGGTTTAACGAATTAATAATAGACATACCTTGCGCAACCAAAGAACTAGCATCAGTGCCACTGTCTGGTAAAAGCACAACCGAAGACTCTTTAGCAATCGCTTCTTTAGCACTAATAGCCTTCGTTGCGAGATCTAACTGAATGGCTTTTTGACCTTGCTCTGTATTCGCCGCTTCACCCACTTTGCGAAGTGCATCTGCTTGTGCTTCAGCGACTGCTAAAATTGCTTTAGCTTCACCTTCAGCCTGTAATATTTGCTCGGCTTTATCCGCTTCAGCAGCAAGGACTTGAGCCTGTTTTTTACCCTCAGCAACATTAATGGCCGCTTGCCTGTCACCTTCAGATTCCAAAATTTGTGCACGTTTCACACGCTCTGCTTTCATTTGTGCTTCCATCGCTTCCATTACCGAATTAGGCGGCACAATGTCTTTAATTTCATAGCGTAAAACCTGAATACCCCAAGGCTCTGATGCCGAATTAATCGCAGCAACGATATTGGTATTCAATAAATCACGTTCTTCAAAGGTTTTATCTAACTCCATCTTACCGAGTTCACTACGCATTGTCGTTTGCGCTAATTGGGTAACCGCAAAAATATAATCATCCACACCATAAGTTGCTTTATATGGGTCTAGCACTCTGAAATACAAAACACCATCAACAATCAAAGAAATGTTATCTTTAGTAATGGCTGACTGAGAAGGCACATCAACCGCCTGCTCTTTTAAACTTCTATCAGCAGCCACGCGATCAATGAAAGGGACGATAAAGTTCAAACCCGCTTCTTTGGTTGATTGATACTTACCAAAACGCTCAACCATCCAAGCACGATTTTGCGGTACAAATTTAATGCTACTTTTTAAGACTATAATCACAAAAAGCAGTAGAAAGAATTCGACTTGAAATACAAATTCTAAAATTTGGCTGACTGGATCCATGTTTTCTCCTTATGGTATTGAGTATTCAGATTACCAGCTTGTTTGTATGTTCTCTACTTAGATTTTTACTCTCAGATATAAGATTGATATGAAACTCAGGCATGTAATAAAACCCATTTTTGTACTGTTTTTTTTACACTAACAAAAACAAAAATCAACGTCATCGTATAATTTTACATATTTTTAACGCTAACCACGTTAACTTCTGTAGCCACATCGTCATTTTAAAAAATCCAGTACAGATTAATGCAATTTTGTCAATTTTAAATTAACTGTTTATTTAGCAAACACTTTCCCTATTATGGTGTTTCGGCTTATGAAACAAGCCGAGTAAAATCATAAAGGGAAAACAATGAAAAAAAATAAATTAAACATAGCAATAAGCACAGCTCTAGCTGCGTCTTTATCTGGTGCAGCCACCTTTTCAGCGCTAGCAGCAGAAACTCAAGGTGAGCAGGATGAGGTGAAAAAAATTGAGCGAGTTCAAGTAACAGGTTCAAAGATTGCTCGCCCTGGTACAGATACTATTCGTCCGGCTTTAGTTATTGACTCAGAAATGATCGATAAACGCGCCTTTACAAACGTTGCTGATATATTAAATGAGTCACCAGTTTTCGGAGCTGGCGTTACACCTGATGGCGATCAAAACTCATTTACTGTAGGCCAGAACTATGTCAACCTTTTCAGTCTTGGCACTCAGCGTACTTTGACACTAGTCAATGGTCGCCGTTTCGTTTCATCAAACGTGCCAACAACTTTCGGCTCAGCCGGTGGTTTACAAGTTGACATGAACGCAATTCCAACAGCGCTAATCAAAGACATCGAAGTAGTACCAATGGCTGGTGCGGGTGTTTACGGTTCTGATGCAATTGCAGGTGTTGTAAACGTCATCTTAAAAGATGACTATGAAGGCTTAGAGTTTTCAACTAACTGGGGCACGTCTGAAGAGCGAGATGGTGACTCTAAGCAATTTCAGATCGTAGCAGGTACAAATTTTGCCGATGACCGTGGTAATCTTGCCTTCTCAATGGAATATGCTCAGCAAGATGGTTTACTTCGTGAATCACGTCCTGAATTCATCGATAATGACCCATCTTACCTAAACTTTGGCGGCCTAGACCTTGATGGTGATGGTGAGAACGATGATGTAGACGGAGATGGCAGACCTGACACCTTCCGCCGTATTATTGAAGGTGGTCAACGTGTTCAGTTGCTAACCGCAGGAGGTGCGATTGCCCCTCCTGGTTCGTTTTTTGCTCCTTCAATAGGCAGGGGCCAGCTTGAGGATGGTAACTTTTATCAGTTTATGCCAAATGGCAATTTAGAAACATGTGAACCCGGTGTGACTCCTGCGGGTTCTCCTTTCTTTGCCTTTGGTGGTACTTGTGGTGAAGACTTCTTCGATATGGTAGAACAGCTTCGCTCACCGTTAGAGCGTATTGTTGTTTCATTAAATGCGCACTATGACATCACCGAAGATATCCGTTTCTCTCAAGAGTTTAATTACTCAAATTCAGAAGCCAGAGAATTATCTAACCAAGGTGGTTTCCAAAGCTTCCCATTTGGCGGTACTTCAGGTTTTATTGCGATGGACATTGACAACCCGTTCCTGAACGATCAAGCGAAAAGTGTTCTAAGTGCCAACGGGCTAGAACAATTCTCTTTAAACCGTTTCAATAATGACATCGTACAAAACGGGCAAGATTTGACTGAAAACCATACTTGGCGTTCTTATACCGGTTTAGAAGGTAACTTTGAGATTGCTGACCGTATGTTCAGTTGGGATGTCGGCGCCGTATTTGGCCAAGCTGACGTTGAAACTAGAAGCCTTGGTATTGTTGATGGTCGTTTCTTGAATGCAATTGATGCGGTTGCGCTTTCTGCTGATACATTAGACCCAGTTTTACAAAAATTACTAGCGGATGAAGCTGAAACTGCTGGTTCTGGTGACTTTAACGGCGATGGTGTGGTAAATAGTGCCGATGCATTAGGTTACTTTAACTTAAATGGCGGAAGTGGCCTTGCCAAAGCGAATATGGGCGATATTGTATGTCGTGCAAATATACAAAATGCTGCGGGCACGCTTACAGGTGCGAATGCAGCACCTACCTTTAACGGTACAACAGATGAAGACCTACCATACGTAACTGGTTGTATGCCTCTTAACTTATTCGGTCAAAATGCGGCTTCACCAGAAGCTCTTGCATTTATCAATGGTGGTCCGGGTATTACTTCATCAAATATTACACAGCGTGTCTTTAATGCTGGTATCTCTGGTGAATTAATTGAACTTCCAGCAGGCTATCTTGCATTTGCAGCAGGTTATGAAACCCGTCTTGAACGTGCAGAATTCACACCAGGGCTAGGCACTTCTGTTCCTATTACTCGTTCGTCGCCATTTGTTCCAACTAGAGGTCAACTAGAGACGCAAGAATTCTTTACCGAACTTCTCGTGCCATTGGTTGCTTCTGATATGGACATCCCATTTGTCTATAATGCAGAAATCGAAGGCTCAGTTCGCCGAGTTAAAAATGAGGTAACTGGACCTGATGGCTTTTCTAGCGAAGAAACAGTTACAGCTTGGGAAGCAGGCTTTAAGTATGCACCAATCGAAGATATCTCTTTTAGAGCAACCTTCTCTAACGGTATCCGTACGCCTTCTTTAGTTGAGCTATTTACACCAAGAGTTCAAGCTTTCGTTAGTGGTTCAGATCCTTGCGACAACCGCTTTGTAAACCAAGGTCCAGATCCAGATACACGACGCGCTAACTGTATTGCAGATGGTATTACTGATCCTGATAACTTCACATCTAATATTTCTAATGCAACAATCAAAGGCGCTTCACAGGGTAACCCTGATCTTGTAGCTGAAAAATCAACAGCTTATAGTTATGGTGTGGTATTTACACCATCATTTGTAGAAGACCTAACCGTAACCATTGATTACTATAACATTGAAATTGACGACAGAATCGGTGCCTTTGAATTCGATACTTTAGCCGAAGCTTGTTACGACACGAAAGATTTCCCTAATGTTGATGCATGTAATCAATTTAAGCGTGATTCTGATGGTCAAGTAGTTGATGTTACCGAACTTCAATTAAATGCAGCAACTTCAGAGTTTGAAGCTGTCAACTTTGGGGTTTTCTATAACTTTGAGTTAGCTGAGGCATTGTCATTGTTTGGTGGCAATTTTGATAATCTTGGTGAATTTGATGTTAAAGTAACTGGGACTCGAAACCTGAAGAACATGCTTCAACTTGTATCGACTCGAGAGGCTGACCGTACTGTTGGTGGCTTCACCAGACCATTCTTAACAACTAACCTTGATGTTACTTACAACTATGATGATTGGCGTGCGTTCTGGCGTGTAGCTTATCAAAGCGCTGCAGAGCTAGATCCAAGAAGACAAAGCTTCTACTTACTTGGTGAAAACGATGACATTGTCTACAAAGGCTCTCCAAATATCATTCACAACGCGTCATTAGCCCACTTTATTTCTGACTCTATGTCAGTTCAGCTAACGGTTAATAATGTGTTTGCACATAAGCCTGGCTGGGTAGATTGGGCACGCGGTAATGTTAAAGTTACTGAAGAAATTGGCCGTACTTATGGCCTTAAATTCAAAGTTGCTTTCTAAGAAGTTATAGGCTCAAAGCCGTTGTCTCCCTGCAACGGCTTTTATTGCAACTTATGCATTTCAACAAAATCTAATATTTCACAATATAAAGCTGTTGCATCTATCGGTTTACTCACATAACCACTCATACCTTCAGCTAAACATTTTTCTTTATCACCGGTCATCGCGTTGGCTGTTAGAGCAATAATAGGAATGTCTTCAAAACCTTTATAAAGTGAGTTTTCACGGATTTCCTTGGTGGTTTGATAGCCGTCCAATATAGGCATTTGACAATCCATTAAGATCATATCAAATTGTTCAGGTTTTGCTTTGTTCAGTATATCGAGTACTTCTTTACCAGAATTCGCTATTTTATATTTTACTTGCCAATTACTGAGTATTTTAGTAACCACTAATTGATTTACCTTGTTATCTTCGGCAAGTAACAAAGATAACCCAGCTAATGATTGCGGCCTTGTGGGAAGACCTGCTTGAGTCGATTTGTTGTTATTTTCTAATACATTTTCTTTAAATAACTGCATCAGATCAAAACAAGTAAAAGGATGATAAAACACGCGACAATCAGACAATCTCACTAACTGGCTACTAGGTAAATCACTATTCACATCACAAATAACACAGAGTTTCTTGGTCTGCCTTTGAGCGCTTTCAATTAAATACATACTTTCTAAACCTAACTGTGAGCACTTCACCAAATCTAAAAGGATTAAATCAAATGAGGATTGCTGCAAAGATTTAGGTGTTAGTAATTCGAGAGATAAGCCTTTCGCTGTAAACTGACTTTTAATGATTTCTGAAAATGTGGGGGTAGGGCTATATAAACCAATAGACTTAGGTATCTGCAATTCACAGGTATCGCTTGACTTAGATTCGTCCAGTTCAGCAACTAAAGAAAAAGCAAATTCAGTGCCTTTTTCAGGTGAACTAGATACCAATGCTACATCGCCTTCCATCAATTTACATAGGCGCTTCACGATGACGAGCCCAAGTCCTGTGCCACCATAAAGGCGGGTTGTTGATGCATCACACTGGCTAAATGCATTAAATAATTTATGTTGAGCTTGGCTATCGATCCCTATTCCAGTATCTATAACTTTGCCAAATAAGCGAACTTTGCCATCATCTTGTAATTCAGACATTAGCTCAAGTTTAACATGCCCTCGCTCGGTAAATTTAATTGCATTACTTAGTAAATTATTGAGTATTTGCCGAACTCTAACTGGATCTAGCCGCAAATTATGATGTGTAGCTTGGTGGCAATCGACAAATAACATAACAGGTTTTCTACTCAGCTCTATGGCAAATGATTTGGCGACACTGTCTAATAGCGCAAGTATATCAATTGATTCACCGTTGATTCCTAGCTTGCCTGATTCAATTTTTGAAAAGTCTAAAATGTCATTTATCACCCCAAGAAGTGAGTTTGCACTTGCATGAGCGAGTTCTGTATATTGATCTTGTTGTTTAGACTGATGGGTAGTTTGCAAGAGCTCTAAACACCCAATCACTCCATTTATAGGCGTTCTGATCTCATGACTCATGTTTGCCAAGAATTCCGATTTGAGTTTTGAATGTTTCTCCGCTCGAGCTTTTTCAACCTTCAAAGCCTCATTGGTACTGATAAGTTGTTTTTGAACTGATTTATTTTTGTTATTTCTGATTTCACCCGTCATGATTGCAAACGCGAAGTTAAACAACAGCTGACTCATAAACATAGCAATAATAAACCACTGAGATTTAACTGAGTCATCTTGCTGAAGATTGCTAACTCCTTGCCACTGCATCTCGATTATTTTAACGAACGAGACTACAAATATAATCACGACACTAAGCAGTATCAAAAAACCAGAAACCTTGAAACGCCCTTTGCTATAACGATATAAACACCATAAGACCCAGCTAAGAATAGTCAAAACCGTAGTCACTCCAAGCGTGAATCGTAAAGGGTAACTAGAATAGATAAATGTAAAGGTGAGATGTAGTAAGACATAACACATTATAAAAGTTGAGAATGCAGCTTTTGGAATTCTTTGCTCACAGGCCCGGTAAGTACCCAGTAAAATAAACCAAAAGGACGCATGTACCGCAAAATTGGGGAGCATATATTTAAGTACTTCGGGCAAAATACTTTGGCTACTAAATAGCAAAAGACCAGTCATCAGGAAACAAGATGAAATGGCCCAATAACGAACAGCTACAATATCTCTGTTTGCCAACCACAGAAAAATCAACGAAACGGCAGAAGTAAATACACCGACACCACTCATAATTAATAACGTGACTGTTGATAATTGCATGACATCTCTTAGGAAGGTGACAAGGTTGAATGACAACCAACTTCAAAGTGGCAAATTAGCGTGTTTTAGTCGCACAGTTAATATAAAAATCTAGTCGCCAACCACCATAATGTAAAGCTAAACACTTTCAATAAAACCCTTAACAGAGCTGAACTTATCTTCTATATTTAAAAGACTTCTGATTAATAGCTCACTTAATTGGCTACGAAAATATGCCAGAATATTTAAATATTATTCTTCTCACCAGCCTAGCCGGATTATGCATGCCTGTTGGCGGTTTAATTGCCAGTGTTGAATCTATTCGCCCTTATTGGCTAGAAAAAGAGCTAAGAAACTTTCTTATCGCATTTGGCGGTGGTATTTTATTGGGTGCAGTAACAACAGTATTAGTGCCTGAAGGCATGCATAATTCACCGAACCAATTCATTGCGATTGCAATTTTGTTATCAGGCGCGCTGATTTTTTTCTTTATTGAGCGACATCTTGGACTCAAACGCCGTGAATCCCCCCAATTAATAGGTATGACTTTAGACTTTGTGCCCGAAGCAATCGCATTAGGTGGTCTGGTCGCCACTGGCTCATCTTCTGCCCTAATGCTCGCTCTGCTTATAGGTTTACAAAATTTACCAGAGGGGTTTAATTCATTTCGCGAATTAAAAGAGCAAAACAAAAGCACTAAAGTTACTTTGATGATTATGTTCTTACTGGTGCCATTAGGCCCTTTAGCTGGATTGTTTGGGTATTACGTATTAGCGGGACATGAAGCCATGTTAGGCGCTATTATGCTCTTTGCATCTGGCGGGATCTTATACTTAATATTCCAAGATATAGCACCGCAGTCTAAGCTCAAGAAACATTGGGGGCCACCACTTGGAGCTGTGTTTGGCTATGGCTTGGTACTATTCAGTAATATGCTGATCGGTCATGGCTGAACAGCATTGAGGAATTGTGTCTGTTCCAGTTTAACTCACCCATTTATTGCGGCGGAAATAAATCACTTGTGCCACCACTAAAACAAACAACATATCACTGAATATATACAAGACAATCGGGCTATCTGCACCTGATACCCCACGACGAAATTACCCAGTAAAATCACATAAAAAGCTTCACATTAAAAAATGGCCGTAGAATAAATAACATTCAATGGACTTTTCTCTCAAAGGCCTTGTGATGAGGTCTATTCTATTAAAACGATTTATCTAGTGACTTTCAATTCACCATCGATATGAATATCTCTTTGTGGGAAGGCAATCACGATATCAGCGTCT
>CAYZOE010000009.1:51172-71009 GCA_964479805.1 uncultured Pseudoalteromonas sp.
ATACACACCATCAACACGGCGAATTCGCGTTGAGCGGGTATTTATTTCTTCAACTATGCCCTTAACACCCTCAACCTCTAAGAAGTCGCCAATTCGAATGGGTTTTTCACCAATTAAAATCCAGCCACTGATGAAGTTATTAATGATATTTTGCGCACCAAAACCAAAACCGATGGCAATCGCCCCTGATAAAAACGCAAATGCGGTGATAGGTACATTAAGCATTGATAGGGTTGTCAAGAAGATAATCGCCATAGACACAATGACGATGATTTTTCGTGTTAGTTGAATAATATTAGGGTCACGCTTTTTTTGACTTAAGCGCTTTTCAACAGATTTAACGATAGTTCGTACTAACCAAAAGCATACTGTTAACCATAAAGGAATAACCAGGACTTCACCTACAGTGAGAGGATCATCATTGAATATAAAAATTGCATGATTCAAAAACGCACTTAATTTCAAGAGCATGGCTTATCCTTTTTCGAGTAAGTATCACTTATTGACTATTCTGCCTTGGTTAATAGCCATAGAGTTATACCGGATTAATCGTCTCTATACTGTGTAATTCAACTGTTTGGCATATAGCTTGAACTAATTATAGTTAAATATAGTTAACTCAAAAATAAACCAATGAAATAATTGGTTTTTTAATTACAGAGCTAATTATCGGGATAAAAAAAACACTAAAATAGTGCACAATTGCACCATAATGAGGCAACTATGAATTACACTGAAGTTAATTTTGATGGGTTAGTTGGACCAACACATAATTATGCAGGGCTGTCATATGGCAATGTGGCATCAAAATCGAATGCCAATAAAGTCGCAAACCCAAAAAAAGCCGCACTCCAGGGTTTAGAGAAAATGCATATGCTTAGCCAGATGGGTTTACCTCAAGGCGTTTTAGCACCCAATGCTCGACCTGATTTGATCACTTTAAGAAGCCTAGGCTTTTCAGGCTCAGATGCCAATGTTATCTCTCAGGCTTCAAAATCAGCACCACAATTTTTAAAAGCATGCTATTCGGCATCTTCTATGTGGACAGCCAATGCGGCAACCATTTCACCAAGTGCTGATAGTGGTGACGGCAAAGTGCATTTCACCCCAGCGAACTTAAACAACAAAATTCACCGCGCTATTGAAGCAAAAACCACCAGCAAAATTTTAAAAGCCACTTTTTCAGATGAGTCCATGTTTACGCACCATGCACCTTTACCACAACACCCCCTGTTTGGAGATGAAGGCGCCGCAAACTACACCCGTTTAGCCGATAGTTATGGTCATTCAGGGTTGGCGCTTTTTGTATATGGTGAAGATATGAATAGCAAAGTAAAACCACAGGTTTTCCCAGCAAGGCAAACTCGTCAAGCCAGTGAAGCAATTGCCCGAAGTCACCAACTAGATCCAGCACAAACGCTCTACATTCAGCAGAACCCAGCAGTGATAGATCAAGGTGTATTCCACAATGACGTGATCGCCATTGGCAATGAGAATGTATTTTTATTTCATGAACAAGCATTCTATCAACAGAAAAAAGTTATTGCGCAAATCAGACAAAATTACACAGGCTCACGCCCGCTTCATTTAATCGAAGTCTCTGACGCTGATTTGAGTGTTGGTGAAGCTGTTCAAAGCTATATCTTCAACAGCCAACTAGTAAGCTTGCCAAATGGCGGAATGGCATTAATTGCTCCGAGCGAATGCCAAACAATCGATACTGTAGAACGCTATTTGGCAGCACTTTGTCAAGCAAGTAACCCGATTAACGAAGTCATTTACATGGACTTAAAACAAAGCATGCAAAATGGGGGAGGACCTGCTTGCTTGAGGTTAAGAGTTGCATTATCACAACAAGAATTAAATGCGGTTAACTCTCATTGTTTAATGACTGATACGCTGCACAACACATTAACTAAATGGGTAAATAAACATTATCGCGACCGTCTGGTAGAAGCTGATTTGGCAGATCCAAGTTTAATGCAGGAGTCTCAACAAGCATTAGATGAGCTTACACAAATTATGAGCTTAGGCTCGGTATACGACTTTCAACTGTAGCCTAATTAATTTAAAAGCCAGAAACGGTTCTGGCTTTTACACTTCTAAGCTAATTGTTGTTTTTGCTGATAAACGCTTCTTTGGCCTTCTTCGTTTTAGCCACAAATAACAGCCTGTAATAGCAAAGATAAGCGGCGTTAAGCCAATCACACACCAAATAATTCGGCTAGGTAGACCAGCAAAATAGCCAAAGTGAAGCTTACGAAAGCTATCAACAGCGACTAAAAAAAACGGCGCTTCACGAATATCATAATTTGGCATGCGCGCACCTGTTTGCTTATTAAAGGTGACCATAGAAGCATATTCGCTGGTGACAAAACTGGTATTGCTTACTTCTCCAAAGAATGTGACTTGAAGTTCAGGTTCATATGGAAAAAGTAAATAAGTTGGCCTAAACCCACCCATTTGCTGAGTTGACTCTGCCACCATATCATCGAGTGAAAGTTGGTGATTGTAGAGTCTTTCAGTGATCACATATTGATGTTCTTCACCATGTTCGAGTTCATGATGAATGATCTCAGAAATATTCCAATACACCCCTGTGAAACCAATGATTAATAAAACGGGTGCTGACCAAATACCAACTAATTTATGAATATCGCTAAACAGCGCAATACGCTTTACCTTTAGCCTCAAGGTAAAAAACTTTTTCCAAAACTGACGATAAATTACCAGCCCGGAGATGCCCATAAATAGCAATATGAGTGATGCTACTCCTGTGATCCAGAGCCCTGTATCTCCAATCAAAAATTTATAGTGCAAATCAAGCAGCCAGTCTGTTAAGTAATGATTGACCGCAACAGGCTCAGAGCGCACAACCCCTTGGTATTGATCAAGATAGACTTTAAACCATTCACTCGTACCGTGTTTGAGCACATAAATACGATCTGCTGTTATGCCATCATCAAAGACTTCCCAACTGCCAATTTCATAACCCTGAAGCTGGTTGTTGAGCTCAGCTCTTAACTCGTCATAACTTAGTCTTTTACCTGTCTCGCCCTCTACAACCGCAAGTTCAGGCATTAACCAATGATCGAGTTCTTCTTTGAAGACTAAAATACTACCTGTTACAGAAATAATGATAAGTGGAATGGCCACAACTAATCCAAGATAGCGATGCCATAGATGAAGTGTTTTTTTCATTTTTGATTGCCCCTCATATGGCCATGAACCACAAAAGGCCGCATAAGCGGCCTTAAACTTTTTGAAAGCTTACAATGACCAATTTAGAGTCAATGCATAGTTACGAGGTGCACCATAGAAGCCTTGTGCCCAATACAGTGAGTTAATGTACTTCTCATCAAATACATTATTGGCATTAAAGGTCAGGTTAACTTGCTCGTTGATGTCGTAGCTTGCCATAAAATTCACAATCGCGTAGGCGTCTTGCTTAGTGACAACTAAAGGTTGAGGGCTTTGTATACGGCTGATCTCATCTTGCCAACGCATGTTCATGCCAAAGCTTAACCCTTCAATGGCTTCAACATCATGTTTAACAGCTAGTTTGAATACCTGCTTTGGTGTGTAATCTTTCACAAGTTGCGCTTCTACATTGCCAGCATTAAACGTGTCAGATACATCAATATCAGTATTGGTATAACCTAAATGCGCACTAAAACCATAGCCAAGTTCACCACTTAGCTCGATTTCATAGCCTTTCGATTGAATGCCTGGTGCCGCTTTGTGAACTGTTTTATCTGGTGTCGAGTTTGCCACATCTGCAACAGCAATGTTCACTTGCTCTGCGTTGAAGAAGGCTACATTTAGCATAAGTCTGGCGTCAAATAGCTCAGCTTTTACACCCAACTCTTGAGTGTCGCCTTCAATTGGTGCTAACTGTAATCCATTAATATCCTTTTCAGTTTGTGGCGCAAAGGTTTCGCTGTGAGAAGAATACACATTAATATCGTCATTCACTGAATAAACTAAGCCAACATGGCCCGTTGTATCGCTCTCTTCACGACCCTTGTCATTGCCATATGATAACCCTTGTGTTTCCCAGTTTGTGTACCTAAGACCACCAAGTAGTTTTAAATCATCAGTAAGAGAAAAACGCGCGGATACATATTGAGAGCTTTGTTCACTGTGTACATCGGAGCCTGGGGCCGCAGGGTTTACATCAACCAAAGTTGGCACCGGCGCAACACCATCCCACTCATTCATGTTAGGCATTGGCGGGAAACCATTACCGGTTTGATAATCATATAAAGAGCGATCAAAGTAATACATATCGGCTTCGCTAGCACCAAAAGCCACGAGATGCTCTTGACCAAATAACTCAAAGCTGCCGCGCGCATACACATCAAATAAATTGACTCGATCACGTAGTTGATAATCGCTGGCATAACCAGTTAGGCCTAAACCTGTTTCTGAATCTGGCGTGCCGTAAACATAAAATAGATTTGAGTCTTGCTCGTTTTGCGTGTGTGCATAACGTGCAATGACACTCCACTCATCACCAATATATTGCTCAAGCTCAACAAATGCTTGTTTTGAGGTGTTGTTCCAATATGCCCAATCTGCTGCTGTTGAAGTAGAAACATCATAGTTTGTCGGCTGACCTTTGTTATCAAATAAAGCTAATGCACCCCAAAGCGGGCTGTCAGCATCATTACTTTGATAGGTTAAACTGGTCGTTAATGTCGTTGTGTCTGTTAAAGCAAATTCAGTAATGCCATAAAATACTTCACGATCTACCGCATAGCGATCTAAGTAAGAGTCACGCTTTTGTTTAACCACAACAGCGCGGCTAGAAACCATATCATTGAAGCTACCTGACATATCTGCTTCAACACGTTTATTTGACCAAGAGCCAGCTGTTACTGACACATCAGCACGTAAATCGGCTGTTGGGCGTTTACGAATAAAGTTAACTGTTGCTGACGGGTTACCTGCACCTGTCATCATGCCGTTTGCACCCATCACAACTTCAATTCGCTGATAAATCGCTGTATCTAGCGTGCCCTGCAATGAGCCTCGCTCTTGCGGTAAGCCTAAGCCATCTACTTGAAAGTTAAGAATATCGAAGCCACGTGCTTTGTAGTAAGTTCGGTCTGTTTCTATCTTCTCAACTGACACACCCGGTGTCGTTTCTAGTACTTGATTCACATCGTCTAATGAAAAGTCGTCCATCAACGCACGCGTCACCACTCGCACAGATTGCGGTGTTTCTTTAATTGAAATACCTAGCTTAGTGGCTGTTTCTGCTTCAACTGCCAGATAGTTACTGTGCTTATCACCTAATACTTGAATTTTCTCAATGTCTTTTTTGCCATCGTCCGCAAAAGCATGACCAGTAAGGATTGCCGAAGTAGCAACGAATAGAGCGCTTAACTTAAATACACGACTTATCATAAGAGAGCCTAAATTGGTTATTATTGAATCGCGACGCATATTAATGCAAATGAGATTGATTTGCAAAATCAATTGCAGAAATAAAAATTATTGCAACTCTGAAAGAGCAAATGATGCAATGAAAAAAGACAATTGGTATAGTAATCAGCTACCTAGGAGAGTAATGTCCATGCATGATGTGGGGTTACTCTAGAGATTTAATCCGAAATAAAGCGCTTAATGGCCTTTATTGCTAAAAACACATTATCTAAGGAAGAGAATGAGCAGGCTGATCGTTTTTAATTTTGATGGGACAGGCAATGAGCCTGAAGATGCAAAACAATATGATGAACAAAAAGATGCCAGCATCAGTAATATCTTAAAACTGCACTTTTTAATGGGTGGTAACCTACACCGCGATGGCGAGCACTATGGCCAATCTAATAGAAACAACATCACCCACTGCTTTTACTATCAAGGAGTGGGTACATATGGTGGCTGGTTTAACCGCTTTATCAATCAGAGCTTAGCGTTTAATTCATGGGACGTATCATATATTCTAAACAAAGCAAGAAATGACTTTTTAAATCACTACCGAACGGGTGATACTGTATTAATCACTGGGTTTTCTCGCGGCGCTGCCTTAGCGAGACGATTTGTTTCTTTGATTGAGCATGCAATTAACAATGACGACACGCCCCCTTTCATATTTTTATGTGTATTCGATACTGTTGCGAGCATCGGTCTGCCCGATTTAAGCACTCGCAAACGCCCTAAATTCTCAGTGGTTTTTGAGCATGGTCGAACTATTTCAAACATAGTAAAATACGCTACTCATTTAGTCAGTCTTGATGAAAAACGAAAAGCATTTCAGCCAACATTGATGAACTATGATCCTAATAGGATCACAGAAATTTGGTTTGCTGGTGCTCATTCAGATGTTGGGGGCGGATATAAAAAGGATGGCCTCGCTGATGTAGCACTTGGCTATGCCATTAATTGGCTCAAATATATGCAACAGACACATGACTTGCCGCGCTTTACTTTAGACATCACTGATAGCGATTGTCTCAAACAAGCTTGCCCCGATTCACTTCAAGGCATCATCAGTCACGACGAGTTATCTCTATCCCCTAATGCGTTAGGCCTTAACCATCAACAGACACGTACTTTTTTTATTGATTGGCTAACCTTAGATGACCGGATTTGCTGTGTGATGAAAGACAATAAAATCGACCCCAGCTTAACGCCTGTGGTGCACCACAGTGTCGCTAAAAGGGCAAGTCTAGACAACAACTACCAACCCAACTCACTTGAGCAAACCGAACACTATTTATGGCATGACTTTACTCTACCTTTACAGACATTTTCATGTGTGACAGAACACTCTGAACAGAAAGAGCAAGATTATGCTGAATTAGATGAGCACTAAATTTTGCACAAAGTGGTCAGATGAGTTATAAAAATGCTTGGCGTATTGGGGAGCATCTTTCATGAAAATCCATCAAATAGAAGGTTATATACAAACAATTTATCTTGTTGAATATCAGGATAAACTCATGCTACTTGATGGTTGCTGTCGTGCAGATCATGACATTGTACTAAGCTTTATAGCGCAAACACTCAATCGTTCCATTGGCGACTTAAAAGTCATTCTAGTGACTCATATGCACCCGGATCATGCCGGTGGCGCACATAAACTCGCTAAAACCACTGGGGCAAAAATTGCTGCATGTAATGCTCCGGGGCACTGGTATCGTGGCCTTGATGGCATGTTAATGCATTGGACTGATATGCTACTCGCGCTTTATGTTGCTGGTCGAAAAGGCAAGAAAAAACAAAATCTGTTTTACCCAAGAAAGTTGCGAGCCGACCATTTTCTCGCAGACGGCATGACCATACCTGGCTTTGATGACTGGCTAGTCATGCACATCCCTGGTCACACCGACCGCGACATTGCCGCTTATCATATCCCTTCAGAGCGTGTTTATGTGGCTGATTTAATGGTTAAAGTAAAAGGTAAATTAATCCCACCATTTCCTCTGTTTTATCCTCGACGTTACCGCAACTCGTTGCAGGCCATTAAATTACTCCAGCCTAAGTCCGTCATTTTAGCGCATGACGGCGAGTTAGACTTTGCTGATATAGACTTCGACAGCTTGATAGAGTCAGCGCCCACCACCCCAATGACCCATTGGCGCTCTGTAAAATATAAGTTTAAAAAAGCACTTAATATCCATTAGCACTGGGTTTAAGCGATTCGGATTTTTCGACATATATTCTGGAGAGTTTGGATATCAGCAAATTTATTTATTGGTAAAGCTATCACCAACATGAATACTTGCAGCAAATCTCTTCATGGCATTGCAAAGTTCATCGCCAGATATAAGGACGTAATTTACCGTTTCGCATCAGTTGAAAATAGAGACTTATTAAACATAAACTTAGATGTTGATAAAGCTTGGACTGAGAACATACCAAAGCATATTCATGAAGCTAATTCAGAATGGCACATGGTTGAAGAGGTCGACGCCAACAAACTTTGAGTATCAACCACTTGAAGTTTGATTGTCAGGCTTATTTCAGAACAGCTTAGTTTGACTTTCTTGTCTATTTTATTAGTTTTAAGTTCAATTGTTGAAGACAATAACTAAAAAATTTTTTGAAAATTAAAAATTGAGCTTGTTAAATATCAATGCTAGCATCAACTATAACTCTTATGAAAACATTCGCCTAATGCGTAAATTAACTCTTCTTATAATGATGCTTTGCATTCTGAGTACTCAGGTATTCGGAAGTTTTGCGCATGGAGAAGAGCACCATACTCAAGGCGATGTTCACCAATTACTTCATGAAATAGGTCAGCCGCATAGTCATGATCATGACAACGAAAGCGAGTTTGAAATTTCATTTACTAAAGACGCAGTAAAACACATTAATCAAGACTTACATTGCTGTGCAACGGTTGCTCTAGATGCTTTCCCTTATTCCAAAGCCGAAATAAAACCAATGGGCTCAATTGTATCAATTAATAATAATTGGTCACCGCCCTTTATAAAACACACCACACCTCCCCCTCGGGCTTAATTCAAATTAACGTTTAGTAGTCAGTGACTGTTGTTGCTTGGCTAGAGTTTTTGTTTTTTTGGATTAACTATGTCTATTACATTTTATGCACTGCATCAAAAGCAGTTTAGTACACGTTTTATATTAGCTTTATTGCTTTTATCGCTTTTTTTTATCACCAAAGCGATAGCGTCTCCTGGTGCCCATGGCCCAAATGGTGAACATTTAGATACGCGAACTAAAGTCGCGGCTTCGACCAATCCGAAGTTTGAAAGTTTCACCGAAACCTTCGAATTGGCTGGCGAGTTACTTGAAAACCAACTGGTTATTTACCTCCACGATTTTAAAACCAATACCCCAATAGCTGATGCATCAATCGATTTAGAGCTTGGCGAAATGGCCTCAAGTGCTGAATTTTCAGCGCAGTTACAAGCCTATATTGTGACCGATCAAACCCTGCTTGCTCAGCTAAAGCAAGCGGGATTACATGAAATCGTTATGACCATTTTGACCGAAGAAAATGGTGATTTATTAGTGGCAAATTTAGAAAACCACCAAGCTCTTGAATCAACTGACGCACATGAAAATGCCGAACATGATGATCATCACCATGACTTCCCTTGGCTGATTGTTTTGCTGTGTATTGGGGTATTTGTGATTGGTTTGCTTGTCGGTCGTTTGTCTAAGGAGCGTAAATAATGAAGCTTAAAAACGCGGTATTGTTATCACTTAGTTTATATTCGCTTAGTTTATTTGCCTCACCTGGCGCACATGGCCCTAACGGTGAACACTTAGATCAAAAGTCAAACAAAGTTGAAGGTGGGCTTGGTAAAAAAGCAGACGGCTCGGTCATTATGCCGATGAAGCACCAAGCTTTGCTTAATATTCGCACCCAGTTTGTTACTGAGTCAGAAGTAAAAAAACATGTTCGTTTAGATGCAATTGTAAAACCACACCCAGATGGTTATGCAAAAATTCAATCAAGTAGTGACGGTCGATTAGATGCGCCTGAAACTGGTATTTATCCAACGGGTGCAAAAGTGAACGCAGGCGATGTGCTTGGCTTAATTCGTTATCAAGACACCGCCTATGAACTTGCCAGTCAAACCAGTGAATTAATTGCGATCCGCAATCGCATTGGGCAAACCAATCGCGATGTTGCGCGTTTAAAGAAGCTGGGAGATTTAGCCTCAAAACAAGCGTTAGAGCAGCTAGAAACTGAGCTTTTAAGCTTAAAACAACAGGCTCAAGCGCTGCAAAAAGGTCTTGAGAAACCAGAGGTGTTAATTGCACCTATCTCGGGTGTGCTCATTAACCACACGGTTTCACGCGGGCAATGGGTTGAAGCAGGTGAAGCTTTGTTTGAGATAATTGCACCAAACCAATTTGTCATTGAAGCAAGCACCAGTGATTTAGCGCTTACTAAGCAATTAACCTCAGCAAAAGTGATTGAGCAGCCAGCAATTAAACTTAACTATTTAGGTTTTTCTCCTGAGCTTGTGAATGGTTTAGCGCATGTTAATTTTGAGCTGGCACAAGGCAACGTTGAGAATAACCTATTTATTAATCAAAACATTAGCTTACAAGCACCTATTAATGAAAAGCAACAAGGCATTGTGATCCCTGCGGATGCCGTTGTGTTGAGTCAAAATAATTTGCCGCAAGTGTGGATAAAACTCTCGGCAGATCGTTTTTTACCTCAACAAATTCGCTATCAACATATTGAGCCAGGGCTTGTGCTAGTCACTAAAGGATTAGGTGCAGATAATCGCGTTGTGGTGACAGGTGCATCACTTTTAAACCAAGTGAGATAGGCAATATAAATGTTTAATTTATTAGTAAAAAGCAGCTTAAAAAACCGCTTGGTTGTGCTCTTGCTTGCCTTTGTCATGATGGCTTACGGTGTGTTGCAAGGGCAAAAGCTGCCCGTGGATGTGTTCCCAAATCTTAATAAACCGGTAGTTACTGTGTTAACTGAAGCAGGTGGTATGGCACCTGAAGAAGTTGAACAACTAGTGACCTTTCCCCTTGAAAATTTACTCAATGGAGTGACTGGTGTTACCCGCATTCGCTCAACTTCTGGCATTGGTTTATCCATTGTTTACATTGAGTTTGAATGGGATACCGATATTTATCGCAACCGTCAGTTGGTCTCTGAGCGATTAGATTTAGCATCAGAGCAACTACCAACGGGCATTACGTCTGTAATGGGGCCTGTGTCATCCATTATGGGTGAGGTGATGTTGATTGCACTGCCAATTGATGCTGAAGGTGATACCGATGCAATGGCCGCCCGTGAATACGCCGATTTTGTTTTGCGCCCACGCTTATTAGCTATTCCTGGTGTATCACAAGCGATCCCAATTGGCGGTGAAGTGCGTCAACTCCGTGTTGCGCCCGATACAATGCGCATGCGCCAACTAAATGTGGATTTAGCATCACTGCAAGCATCGCTAAATGACTTTGCTGCTAATTTCGGTGGTGGCTTTGTTGATTTAAACAATCAAGAATATTTAATTCGCCACCAAGGCCGCACGCTCGATGTGGAACACCTTAAAAACTTGGCGGTTGGCTGGCATGATGGCCGTCCGGTACTGCTCTCGCAGGTTGCTTCTGTGAGTTATGCCGCAGCTGAAAAGCGCGGCGATGGCGGCTTTAATGGCAAGCCAGCCGTAGTGATTAATGTGCAGAAACAACCCAATGCCGACACAGTGCAGTTAACCACGCAAATTGAATCAGCCTTATCTGAACTCAATGCAGGTTTACCAAAAGGTATTGCCCAGCCACAAGTATTGTTCCGCCAAGCAGATTTTATTAAATCATCCATTGATAATGTGACCGAGGCGCTGCGAGACGGTGCCATTATGGTGACCATTGTGCTGTTTTTGTTTTTACTTTCAGCAAAAACAACGCTTATTTCACTGTTTGCCATTCCACTTTCTTTAGCAGTGACAGTATTGATTTTTCAATGGCTTAATCAAAGCATTAACGTTATGACCTTAGGTGGCCTTGCAATTGCCATAGGTGAATTAGTGGATGACTCGGTGGTAGACGTTGAAAATATTCTAAGGCGATTAAAACAAAACGCGCAATCGCAGTCACCAAAATCTGTTTTTGAAGTGGTGTGGCAAGCCAGTATAGAAGTGCGCTCAGGCATTGTTTACGCGACCGCGATTGTTATCTTGGTTTTTTTACCACTGTTTGCGCTACCAGGCATTGAAGGTCGATTGTTCTCGCCGTTAGGGCTTGCCTATATTGTTGCGATCTTAGGTTCACTCTTGGTGTCGATGACGGTGACCCCTGTGCTGTGTTACTACTTACTGCCCAATGCCAAAGTGATCCACCAAGGCGATAGCTGGTTGGTAGTAAAATTAAAGCATTTACAAAGCCTTTGGATTGATTGGGCGCTGCCTAAGTCAAAACAGCTGATTGCAGTAACAGGTGTTGTAGCACTGCTTTCGGCGGCGAGTATTTCGCAATTTCCCCGTGCTTTTTTACCCGCATTTAATGAAGGCTCGCTGGTGCTTGGTATTATTTTTGAGCCAGGTACATCGCTTGAAGAGTCGAATAAAATGGGGCATTTAGCAGAATCATTACTACTGTCAGTGCCAGAAGTGACGCAAGTGGGAAGACGCACAGGGCGCGCGGAGTTAGATGAACATGCTGAAGGCGTTCACTCGTCAGAAGTGGATGTCGACTTAACCCCATCAGAACGAAGCCGCGATGAAGTGCTTGCTGAAATTCGTGACAAATTGTCTGTTTTACCTGGGCAAGTTGCTATCGGTCAGCCAATTTCCCATAGACTCGACCACTTATTATCGGGTGTGCGTGCGCAGCTTGCGATTAAGTGGTTTGGTGATGATTTAGAGGGCTTACGCATCAGTGCTGAAAGTCTGCGTAAAAAGCTTGAAAGCGTTCCTGGCCTTGTCGATATCAACATTGAAAAACAAGTGCTTATTCCGCAGTTGAGTGTGCGTTTAAGGTATCAAGACTTAGCTAAATATGGTTTAACGCCAGGCTCTGCGCTGCGTCAATTAAACATGCTTACTGAAGGCACCAGTGTGACCGATGTGATTGATGGCGTAAAACGCTTTGAGTTGGTACTTCGCTTAGAAGATCAAAACCGAACGCCTGCTGCCATTGCAAATACCTTAATTGATTCACCCGCGGGGGCAATTCCGGTTTCCTATATTGCGGATATTCAATTGCTTGATGGTCCGAATCAGGTGCTTCGTGAAAATGGGCGCCGTCGATTAGTGTTATATGCCAACAGTGAAAATGTCGATGTAAAAACGCTACTTGCAGATATTCGAGAAACCGTGGCTGCGCATGAGTTACCCGATGACAGTTTTATTAGTCTAGAAGGGCAATTTTTAGCGCAAGAACAAGCCATGCGTTTATTGATTATGCTGTCAGTTTTATCATTTGCGTTAATCTTCTTAGTACTTTACCTGCGCTACAAATCCATGGTGTTTGCAACCATTATTATGTGTAGTTTACCTATGGCCTTAATTGGTGCTGTGATTGCGATGTGGTTAACCCATACTTCGTTGTCGGTCGCCTCTGTGGTTGGGTTTATTACCTTAACGGGCATTGCAGCACGAAACGGCATTTTAAAAATTAGCCATTATCTAAACTTAATTCGCTTTGAGGGCGAAGTATTCGATAAGGCCTTGATTATTCGCGGAGCAAAAGAGCGTTTATCACCCGTACTGATGACTTCGATGGTAACAGCGTTCGCGTTAATACCTTTGTTATGGGCGGCTGATCAGCCAGGTAAAGAGATACTCCACCCCGTTGCAATTGTTATCTTCTCAGGTCTTATAAGCTCGACCTTGTTAGATACCTTGTTAACCCCTTTGCTGTACTGGAAGTTTGGTAAAAAACCGACTGAAAAATGGCTGAGCAGTAACTCAAAAGAACTTATTTAATAACTCGTTTCCCTTTGCGCATATGTGAAGGGAGCAACCTTTTTAATATCAATATAAAGAGAAATAAAACATGAAAAACACATTTATTACATTAGTTTTCGTAACGCTTAGCGCACTGTTCTTCGCACCAAATGCATCAGCACATGGTGATACAAAACCACTTCACGGTGGCGTAGTGAAAGTTGAGCATGAAATGGTATTTGAACTAGTTCGTGAAGAGTCAGGTGCTAGCTTATATCTTCGTGACCATGGTAAGCCTTACCCAACTGCAAAAGTAACAGGTGACATTACAGTGCTTGCAAAAGGTAAGAAGTCAGATGCTGAACTGACAACGGCTGGCGGTAACAAAATGTCAGCTAATATTGTTATTCCTGAGGGTGCAAAAGTATTAGTTAAAGTAAAAGAAGATGGTCACCACAGTGTGACTGTTCGCTATACTTTCTAAACAATAATTTGAATACCTTAGTTTAGGCTAGGGTATTCATTTTTTTTGCTTTAAGGTTGCAGCAACATTTTTGTCCAAACATCATTTTTTTTGGTAAAACGAGTCCTAAGATGTAAGCGGCTTTCTGCGAATGCTAAAAACTCAATTGAGACAGGTCGAATACGATACCCTCCCCAATTTTGAGGTTTTGTTACTCCCTTACCTTCAAATGTTTGTTGAGTTTTATCAAACTGCTCAACTAATGCTGACTCTGACGATAGCGGCTGGCTTTGTTCGCAGCTTAATGTGGTTAGTTGTGCTGAACGCGAACGTGTCTGCCAAAACTGTATTGCTGCTTGCTCTGATATTTTTTCAGCTAGTCCGACAACTCTTACTTGTTGGCCTATGTGATCCCACCATACGCTCAGTGAAACTTTTGGGTTGCGACTAATTTCTTGACCCTTGTTTGAATCGTAATAAGTACAAAACACAAAACCTTGTTCATCAACCTGTTTTAGATCTACAAAGCGGCTTTCTGGAAATCCTTCTGCGTTAATGGTCGATACACAAACTGCGCTCTTCTGCTGCAAAGGCGAATCGAGTAATGCTTGTTGCCATAAATCATTGAACTTCTCTATTGGGTTATTCATGTTTATCTTTTCCTTAATTTACAACTTACCTTGCTTGATTTCGCTTAAGAGTACAAAGCTAAATACCATGATTGGCAAGTTTGTGGTCACTGGATTAAAAGCTTCAATTAACAATTGCGGTTGAAGCATAACAACCGAGAGTAATAAAAAAGCCAATGCGAGTATATTTAAGATATTCATAAGCTTAGTTTTATAAAAAACGAAAAATAACAAACCAAATATCACTTCGCCAATACCCGCCGCCTTAGTTATTAAATAAGAAATATCATCTGAAAAACCTATGCTGCCCGTCATGAGCTGTTCGAGTGGCGCAACATGCACAAGCTTTGGAAAAATACCGTGATACAACCACACAAAAGTAATCATATAACGGGCCATTTGAACTGTTGTCATGCTAAATCCTATTAAACTCACTTCTTACCGCACCCGGTGCTTCACCTTGGTGTTGTTTAAATGCTTTACGAAAAGCCGCTTCTGATTCATAGCCACTGAGCTCTGCTATGTCGTCGACACTTTTATCAGTATTCATAAGTAAACGAACTGCCTCAACCAGACTTGTAAACTTATCAGAAAAGTTCTGAGCGCTTCGTCAACCAATGATTGTAACTTGCTAAATGTGTTGTGGGTTTTGATGGATCGCACTCAATGCCTTATCAGTTCGTGTATCAAACATCGCAAGCTAATAACCCTGAACTTAATGGCCTGTTTTTAATTGTTGACCATCCATTCAATTAACACTGCCACATAGGTACTCTTTTCTGGTACAGTGTTGATAAATAAAAATAATGAACCTCAGGACACGCTATGGAAGCATATATTTTAATAGGTCTTATTACAGTAGTGGCATTGTTATTTACTGCTTTCAAATTTAAATCAAAACAGTTAGCTAAAAGAAAAGCCCACATAATAAACTTTACAATACCGGCGAAAGTATTGCAGACAGTTAAAAGCCGTTACCCTCATCTATCTGACGATCAGTTAAAAACAGTGGAAAGCGGCTTGAGAGAATGGTTCCATGTAAATTTATTAGCCAAAGGTAAGCCCGTTTCAATGCCTTCTCAGGTTGTTGATGTAGCATGGCATGAACTCATTTTGTTTACCAAGTTCTATCAGGACTTTTGCCAAAAAGCGCTTGGCCGTTTTTTACACCACCATCCAGCCGAAGCCATGTCTTCTCCGAAATCAGCTCAACAAGGCATAAAGACCGCTTGGAAACTAGCATGTGCGAAAGAAAGAATTTCTCCTCTAAAACCTACCCGATTACCACTTTTATTCGCAATAGATGCCTTGCTTGATATCGAAGATGGTTTTAAGTATCAACTTAATTGCCAAGGGCTCGGTAAAGATGGTTATTGTGCAACACATATAGGTTGCTCAGCTTCATGTGGCTCTAGTGGTGCTGCCGATGGTGGAGGTGATTCTGGCTGCTGTTCTGGTGGTGGCTGTGGAGGAGGAAGTTAATAAAACTGGCTAAAAGTCGCTAAAAGTTAGCAAAATAACGCTAAGTTGAAATGAACCAAGGCACAGTAACTTTTACCCTTAACGGTAATAGGTGAAAAAGATATAATGAATAACCCTGCGACTCAATGACCTACATAATTGCATTTGTAGGTCTCAGAACGGCTATTAGTCTGCATTGTCTTAGACTAAATGGCGAGCTTTCCTCTAGCTTTATCTGTTAACTCTCTTCAAATGAAATCTCATTTGCAGTAATGATTAGTGCATTTTAGCAACCCCAACAATGCAAATAAAAACCCTTCTCATTTAAATTTTCATATGTATAATTGCCCTGAAAATATAGTCGTCAGCTCGTTGTAATTAATAATGAAACTTTCAAATTTGCTTGGCACTGTCAGACAATGGCACTGGATCACATCTGCATTATGCCTTGTCGGTATGTTGTTATTTTCAGTGACGGGGATCACCTTAAATCATGCTGCAGATATTAAAGCGACACCTGTGATAACCACGTTAGAAATCGAGCTCAGTGAGGGCATAAAACAGGCGCTGAACAATCGAGAAAGCGGCCCACTTCCCCAAGCTGTTAGGCAATTTTTGATAAACGAACACAATATTACTACACCAAAAACAGATGCTGAGTGGGATGACTATGAGGTGTATTTAGGTATGCCAAAACCAGGGGGAGATGCTTGGCTAACCATTGAGCTTGAAAGCGGTTTGCTCATCTATGAAAACACGAACCGCGGCGTAATCTCATACCTAAACGATTTACACAAAGGCCGCAACACCAGCGACGCTTGGCGATGGTTTATCGACTTTTTTTCAATCCTTTGCATCGTATTTTCTTTGAGCGGTTTATGGCTGCTTGTACGCTATGCAAATCAACGTCCAAGCACATGGCCCTTAGTTGTTGCTGGTGCGATTTTTCCAGTTCTAATTTTAATACTCAGTGCACATTAAGGAATAAATATGAAACAAGTTATAGCCTCAGCCTTATTGGCTGTTGTTACAGCGCCAACTTTAGCGAGTGATATTAATGTCTCGGTCGAGATCCCAAGACTGGATGTTGCTGAATACCATAAACCTTACGTTGCAGTTTGGATTGAAAACAGTAAAAACAAGGTAGTGAGCAACTTAGCTGTCTGGTACGACGTTGATATGCGTAATAACGAAGGCGAAAAGTGGCTAAAAGATATGCGTCAATGGTGGCGCAGAACGGGGCGTAACCTTGACTTACCTGTTGATGGTATGAGCGGGGCGACTCAAGGCCCTGGTACGCACCAGTTGAACTTTTCTCTTGCAGAAGCCAAATTAACAGATCTACCTGCTGGAAAATATCGCCTACGCGTTGAAGCTGCTCGCGAAGTCGGTGGCAGAGAACTCATTAATATTCCGTTCAACTGGCCGCAAGCAGACATGCAGACATTTAACAAATCGGGTAAAACCGAGCTTGGCGCCATTTCATTCACGATTAACCCATAGGACCCTCCCCATGAAAGTAACCTTTCTTAAGTCGCTATTATTAGCAGGTTTAGCTGCTAGTTGCTTTAACGTTAACGCACACCGAGCTTGGATTGTGCCACAAGAAACACAGCTATCAGGTGAAAACCGCTGGGTAAGTTTTGATGCCGCCGTTTCAAACGATATTTTCGTTTCAAATTATAATCCAGGTCGATTTACTGGAGTGAAAGTAAATGAACCTGATGGTTCAGCAACCCAAGTTGAAAATATGCACAAAGGCAAATACCGTCATGTGTTTGACTTGGCATTAAAACAGCAGGGCACATACAAAATTTTCATGGAAACAAGTGGCTTGTATGCCCAATGGAAAGAAAATGGCAAACCAAAATGGTACCCGGGTCGTGGTGAGGCTTTCTCTATGGCTGAGTTTGAAAAACGCGTACCTAAAAAAGCCGATGATTTAAATATTAGCCAATACGCTCGTCGTATGGAAACTTTCGTTACCTTAGGCGCACCAACCAATAAAACCCTAAAGCCAACGAATAAAGGTTTAGAACTCGTTGCTATTACACACCCAAATGAACTTTATGCTGGTGAAGAAGCACAGTTCAAATTCTTAATTGATGGTAAACCTGCTGTCGGCGCTGAAATTACTGCAATTCAAGAAGGGACTCGTTTCCGTGATGCACAGGAAGAAATTAAATCCAAAAGTAATGATGAAGGCATAGTGACATTAAAATGGAATGGTGCTGGTCGCTACTTCTTAGAAGCTGAGTATGAAGATAGCCAAGCCAAAGCCCCTGCGATGGTAAGAAATGGCACTTACATTGCCGTTTTAGAAGTGCTACCTGACTAAAATGCTAAGCGCATCTCTCTTTATGCAAGCCGGCCTGCTTTTGGTCGGCTATTTCGTTTTTACGCTATTTTGCTATCGTAAAGTGATTGTTGCCAAGTGGCAAACCCATAAACAACGTAATGCAAAAACGCTCATTGCCTACGCGAGCGAAAGCGGCTCTGGCAAAAAACTTGCTCATGAGCTGCATACTGAACTTAAAACTCAGGGCGACCTTGCCTTGTGTTTAACCTTAAACCAAGTCACCGAGCAACAATTAAATCAAACTGATACCTTGTTAGTCATTGCCAGTACTTATGGTGAAGGGGAAGCCCCAGATAATGGCAGGCACTTTCTGGATAAGCTAAGCAAACTTAAAAGCACGCTTTCACATCTCAATTATGCAGTACTTGCTCTTGGAGACAGAGAATATAGTCAGTACTGTCAATTTGGCCTTGCACTCAATCAAGCTCTGAAAAGCAAACTCTGCAAGCCATTATTCGAACCTATTCTTGTCAACAAACTTGATGAAAATAGTATCAATGAATGGAATTCAAACCTATTGAGCAAAGGCTTGCTAAAACAGGCTGTGCCGCGCTCAATGCTATCGGCTACTCATCCGCCTATTCAGCAGCTCAAACTCACTGACCGACAGCAAGTAAATATTAATAGCCCCGGCGCTCCCTTATTTGAAATAAATCTCGCTGTGCCAAGTGGTTTAACATGGCAAGCAGGTGACATTGCTCGCTTACACATTCAAGATACCGTTCGAGAATACAGTATTGCCAGTGTGCCACAAGAGCAAAGTTTAAAGCTGCTGGTGCGAGAACAAAAACACCCATCAGGTGAGCTGGGTCTCGGCTCTGGTTGGCTATGCCACCAAGCAGATTTAAACAGCACGCAAGCATTCTCAATCAGAGCAAACACTAAATTTAATCCATTAGACGAGCATAAAAAGCTCATCTTGATCGGAAATGGCAGCGGTTTAGCAGGGCTTAGAGGTCACTTAAAACATCGAGAAATAAAGCAACATCATGAAAACTGGCTGCTTTATGGTGAGCGATGCGCAGAGCATGACTTACCCTGGCATCGAGAACTCACAGAGTGGTTCAATGCCAAGCATTTAACTGAAATCGACCTAGCTTTTTCTAGGCAGAGCACTAATAGCAACATAAAGGTAGGCCGATGTCATTCTGGCTATGTTCAAGATGCCATGCTTGCCCAGCAAACTAAGTTAAAAGATTGGGTCAACAACGGAGCGGCAATATTTATTTGTGGCAGCTTGCAAGGTATGGCAAAAGACGTTGAAAGCATGTTACTTGATATATTAGGCGAGCCTGTATTATCAAGGCTAGAAAGACAAGGCCTTTATCGTAAAGATGTATATTAAAAATAGTACCAACCTAATCAGCATTAACATCATGAAAGCTTTGCGGCTCACCCTAAGCTTTCAAACATCCCAGCTCAAACTATTTAACCTGAGCCCTAGATAATTTATTTAATTCGACATCAATACGTTAGAAGCACTGTTGACCACAGCTCAGATTATTTCAATCAAAAACAAGAAACTAACTATTCTGTAAACAACATCAAAAAAAACTGACTTATACAATGTTTCGAC
>CAYZOE010000009.1:71109-72280 GCA_964479805.1 uncultured Pseudoalteromonas sp.
CAAGATAACTCAGCATTTGCAGGTAATCCAGGCCTGATACTAATACCAACAACGAAATTGCACTAAACCAACTAAAACCACAATTTTATTTCGCGATAATATTCAAAGCCAACATCATTTTAAACTCGTTTCCCTAATAATTTGTCTAGTTTTTTCATCCTAATAAGATGCAATCTAAACTTCAGCCACGTATATTCGTCGTTCAGATTTTTATTCGACACAGTAAAACAATGCGCAATTTAATATTTTCGGCTTTCGCGTTATCGGCTAGCCTCTCTACAAACGTTTTTGCACACACAGCACCCATAAAACTTAACTTCCTCGACGAATACATAATCCCTGCAGAGCTAAGCGTTGATGGTGATAAAGTCGGTGGTTTATCGAGTATTGAATTCGTAAACGGCAAGTATTTAATGATTGCTGATGATTATAAAAAGCCGCGCTATTTTCAAGCCAGAATCAGTATCGATGGTACTGAGATAAAAAACACGAAAATCAGCAATATTACATTCGAAAAGTCATTACCGCTAATGGGCAATAAGTCGAGCAAGCGTGTTGTCGACCCTGAAAGTTTAATTCCTGCACCTAAGCAAAATAGTATCGTTTGGACCAGTGAAGGCAGTGTGAAATACAACAAACCGCCTGCTATTTTTATGCAATCACTCGCAGGTGACATAAACCAAACTCAAACCACTTTTACGCTACCTAGCATGTTTAACATCGGTAAAAACACTGGCCCACGCCATAACGCGGTGTTTGAAGGCGTAACACTCGATATGTCGGGTAAAGGTATTTGGGTGTCAATGGAAGGCGCGTTAAAACAAGATGGTGAAGAAGCCACCTTAAAGCACGGCAGCATGGTGCGTATTTCACACTTTGATTTTGCCAGCAAGCAAATGCAAGAACAGTTCGCCTATTATGTTGAACCACTGGTAAACCGCAAAGGTGCTAAATCAGATGCATTTCGCACCACGGGGTTAGTTGAGCTATTACAAATCAGCGAATACCAATTTTTAACCATGGAACGCGCTTATACCTCAGGGTTAAAAGATGGTGGCAATAATGTAAGTATTTACCTAATCGATACACAAGACGCAACCAACACATCGAACCTTGCCTCTTTAAAAAACCAGTCGTTTAAAGCCGCGAAGAAAACTTTAGTGTTAGATTT
>CAYZOE010000010.1:0-40961 GCA_964479805.1 uncultured Pseudoalteromonas sp.
TGGTCAACGTGACCCATAACCGTTACAACTGGTGCACGAGATTTCAGCTCAGCTGAACCTTCACAACGGTCATTAAGTACTTTTTCTTCTAGCTCGTTCTCTTTAACAAGAACAACCTGGTGACCCATTTCTTCAGCAACTACTTGTGCTGTTTCTTGGTCAAGTACTTGGTTAATAGTAACCATTTCACCCATCTTCATCATGGTTTTAACGACTTCAACGCCCTTAACCGCCATGCGAGATGCAAGCTCAGCAACTGTGATTGTTTCACTGATACGAACTTCTTGTTTTACGTCAGCAACTGGCTTTTGGAAACCATGTTGTAAAGAAGTTGGTGCCTTCAGCTTACCTTTACGGCCTCTCGCTGGTGCTTCAGTTTTAGCTGGACCTTTTTTCTTCTTCTTACGACGAGCACTCTTTTCTTCACGCGCATCTGACTCATCTTCTGCTTCACGAGCATAAGTTGATGTAGTCATATGGTGATCTGCTGTCTCTTCACGCTTCTTGCGCTCTTCTTCTTCCTTTTTCCAGCGCGCTTCGTTCTCTTCAGCTAAACGACGTGCTTCTTCTGCTTGACGTTTTGCTTCTTCTTCAGCTTTTTTCAATGCTGCTTCTTCTGCCTCTTTCTGCAATCTTTCAGCCTCTAGACGATCTTTCTCTTGCTGTACTGTATCCACTTGCTTGCTCTGCTGTTCTTTGGCTTTACGTTCAGCATCAGCTTTACGCTTTGCCTCTTCTTTAGCTTTGCGCTCTGCTTCCTCTTTTGCTCTACGCTCTGCTTCTTCTTTCGCCTTTTGTTCAGCTTCATGCTGAGCTTTCAGCTCAGCTTCTTGACGAGCAGCTTCCTCTTGCGCTAAGCGCTCTTGCTCTTTTTGCTGTTCAACGGCGCTCTTCTTGACATAAGTGCGCTTTTTACGAACTTCAACTTGTACAGATTTCTCTTTACCTGTCGAACCTTTCACGCTTAAAGTGCTTTTGCTTTTACGTTGTAATGTCATTCGCTCTGGGCCTTCAGCACCTTTACCACCGTGCTGCTTGCTCAAATGATCAAGTAATTGTGCTTTTTCAGCTTCAGTGACCATATCACCATTGCTTTTGCTGATCCCAGCATCACTTAATTGCTGTAACAGTTTATCAACAGATGTATCAATAGTTTCGGCCAGTTTTTCAATACTTACTTCTGCCATAGTGTGTGTTACCTCCGTTAATAAATTTTATGCGTCTTCACCAAACCAACAGATATTACGTGCAGCCATGATAAGCTCACCCGCTTGTTCTTCTGAAAGTTCAGTAATCTCTACTAATTCGTCAATACCCTGCTCTGCTAAATCTTCAAGTGTTACAACGCCTTTACTTGCCATTACAAATGCAAGGTGACGCTCTAACCCTTCTAGAGCAAGTAAATCTTCAGCTGGCTCTGCGCCTTCGAGGCTCTCTTCTGTTTTCAGAGCACTTGTTGTTAATGCATCTTTTGCACGATTGCGAAGTTCTTCAACTGTATCTTCATCAAGACCATCGATTTCTAAGAACTCAGCCGCAGGCACGTAAGCAACTTCTTCAAGTGAAGAGAAACCCTCGTTGATAAGTAAAGTTGCAAAGTCATCATCGATGTCTAAATTTTCAGTAAATAAGTTAATCAGCTTATCAGATTCAGCCGCGTTCTTTGCTTCCATATCTTCTACTGTCATCACGTTTAGCTCCCAACCAGTTAACTGACTGGCTAGGCGGATGTTTTGACCATTGCGACCAATTGCTTGCGCAAGGTTGTCAGCTTCTACTGCGATATCCATTGAGCGTGAGTCTTCATCCATTACAATTGATGCAACTTCTGCTGGCGCCATTGCATTGATAACAAACTGAGCAGGGTTATCATCGTAAAGCACGATATCAACACGCTCGCCGCCAAGCTCTGTAGAAACGGCTTGTACACGCGCACCACGCATACCAACACATGCACCAACAGGGTCGATACGCTTATCATTTGACTTAACTGCAATTTTAGCTCGTGAACCAGGGTCACGAGCTGCACCGCGAAGCTCAATCATTTCCTCACCGATTTCTGGCACTTCGATACGGAATAGTTCCATTAGCATTTCAGGTTTAGAACGCGTTACAAATAGTTGCGCGCCACGTGCTTCAGGCTTAACTTCATATAATAAACCACGCACTCGGTCACCCGGGCGGAAGCTTTCACGTGGTAGCATATCTTCGCGATAAATCACAGCTTCTGCGTTGTTGCCTAAATCAATCACGATCGCGTCACGCGTTGCTTTTTTAACTACACCGGTAACTAATTCACCCTGCTGATCTTTGTAAGCTTCAACTACTAGTGCACGCTCTGCTTCACGTACTTTTTGTACGATTACTTGCTTCGCCATTTGCGTAGTAATACGGTCAAATTTAATTGACTCAATTTGCTCTTCAACAAAATCACCCAGTTCAATGCTGTCGTCATCAAAACGTGCAGCTTCTAGGGTGATTTCAGAAAATGGATTTTCTAGTGAACCATCTTCTTGTGGATTTACCACCATCCAACGACGAAATGTATCGTATTCACCCGTTTTACGATCTATTGAAACGCGAACGTCAATTTCACCTTCATGCTTTTTCTTTGTTGCTGTTGCTAATGCAAATTCTAGCGCCTCAAAGATTTTTTCTCTAGGAACCGCTTTTTCATTTGAAACGGCTTCTGCTACTAAAAGTATTTCTTTTGCCATAATAATGCCTCGCTTGCCCTTGTCCTTCGCTCTAATTATTAAAATTTTGCGATGATATTGGCACGTTCAATATTGCTAAGCATGATCATATGATCTTGCCCATCGATTTGGAGAGTGATCATGTCACCAGACACAGCGACTAAATCACCTTTAAAATTTCTTCTTCCATCTTGAGGAAGCTTGGTACGAACTCTTAATTCTTCACCTTGTGCTTGCTCATAATGAGCAGGCTTGAAAAGGGGTCTGTCTACACCCGGTGAAGACACTTCTAGGTCATATTCATTTGTAATCGGATCTTCAACGTCTAAAATCGCGCTCACTTGGCGACTCACATCAGCACAGTTATCAACTGTGATGCCATTCTCATGTTCGATATAAACACGTAGAGTTGAGTGTCTACCAGCTTGCACAAACTCTAGACCCAGTAACTCGAATCCCAATGCTTCAACAGCAGGCTCTAGCATAGCTGTTAATTCTAGCTCGATTTTTGACACAAATATCCTCCATACAAACAAAAAAAGGGCAAATGCCCAGAGTAATCATATATCTTTAGCAAGCTTTAGATACAACAACGCCCCGAACCAAGCGGGGCGTCACACTAAATACAAAACTGTGCGGCCTAGGGCCTAGCTTGGTCACGCCTGCGTTAAATACGAACGCCATAAACGCAAAACGCGCATTACAATGAATGCGCGCTACCAGAGTAAGAAAACATAAAATGTTATCTAAGATTGGTTGCGGGAGCCGGATTTGAACCGACGACCTTCGGGTTATGAGCCCGACGAGCTACCAGGCTGCTCCATCCCGCGCCAACGTGCAGCACTTCTACTGCAAAACAGGCTGTATTATAGGGAGTGTTCCATAAATAAGCAACCATAAAGCAAATAAATACTCCCTGATTTCTTCATTTTGAGTAAAAAGCAGAAACTCCTGATTTTTTAGTTCAAAAATATTAAAGCCCTCTATACTTTTATTAAGCGCTTTAACTAGGCTATACCATCAAATTAAATGGTATAAAATTAATGCAAATGGACGTGCCTAATATTTATGAGGCACTCACTATGAGTTTATCCCCTTACCAGTTTCAGTTGTTAACCTCTTCGAGTAAAGATATTTGCGATGATTTCGAGCATTTCTTTACTTACTTTAATTTATTAGTTAGAAAAAAACTGCCTACTTTTATTTCTTGCTCAAATCTCTCTGAACATAAACTATATATTTGCTCACTTACTGAACACTTAACATCTCAACAGAGTATTTGGTTATATATAGATAAGCACAAAGATTATCTAAGTCGGCATTTTCAAAATAAGCATCAAGTGAATATGTTTCGAGAGGCTTTTCTGGTGGCATTAAGTACTACATTAAAGTCTAAGTTTACGCTTGCAGTCCGCAAAGCTTGGCAAGCTATATTGTTTGTCTTCACTAATATGGTTCAGACACTAATCCATGGTTATAGTAATGTTGTATGTATGCAGCAATATCGAAATAAGCGCGGTATGACAACTCAATTGAATGGAAAATTACGTTCAGATCCGTAAACTGTAAGAAATTCGTTTCTTAGGAACATAAATGAAAAAAGCATTATTTTTTGCAGGTATCTTAACAGGGTCTTTGACTGGGTGTGATGTTTTCGAAAGTTCGAAAGCGCAAATTGAACAGCAATACTTATCTGAAAATCAGGAATTAAAGGCTGCAATTGAAGCTATTCGTGAGCAAGGACTACAAGCTGTTGCAGCATCAGCTGAAAAAGGCAGTGTCGCAGCCTGTGTTGCTACCAGCTTAGATGCTGATCCTATGGGAGCTTTGGTAGAAGTTGAAGGTGCATTACAAGAAAGTGCTGACTTGGCTGGGTTAGTCGATACGATTAACAATCTAACTGAACAAGAGCTTAGCCTTGAAACAGTCGGTCAACTTCTTCAGCATGGTGCAGAAACCGTTGATTATCTCAAAACTTTACTCAGTGAATATGAGTTGTCAGAATTACAATCTCAGTTAACTCGCTTACTTGAACAGGGCCAAAATAAAACTCAGGATGTTGGTCAGCATTTACGTGAACTCATCGAGCAGTGCCAATAGTTCATGCCCTAAAGGATTACTTGATGCTTTAAATCCCCCCTAAATTAGGCACCCAAATATTTTAAGGAAGACTATTATCTTCCTTAAAATATTCTCCAACGCCGCTTTTTAGACTTAATTTTATGTACCCAGTTCACCTCGATTGTTGTAACTGCCAATGTATCTCTCTTTTGTTTGGAAATTAACTCATAGCTAATACTTTCTGTTGAACCAAAATTCAGTGTATATATAAATGTCTTGGTATTTGCCCAACATTGTATTATTTTCTTTGTGCCACTCTCTCTTAGGCAGTAATCACCAATATCAGGCGCTGTGACAGCAAATTTTACGTCTGTGTAACAAGTTCGCCCTTCGTTCAACGCCACGCACTTACTAGGCATAACGTTCAAGATCTCGGTTGGTCCTTCATCTTTTGTCTGTGCATAACTAACAGAAGTCACAAGCAACGAACAAAATGAGATCATCCTAAAATACATACTTCACTCCTGCAAAGAAGACACGGGCGTGCCTAGAGTGAACTATTGGGCTTTCTACAATGTGTGATGAATAAATAAAGCCAGACGCACCAGCACTAAATACCCAATTTTCAGCTATTGGGTAATCTGCTTGTAGCTGTAAATATAATGATGAGGAGTTACCTACTACATATTCAGGTCTGAATGTAGTTGCTTCATCTAAGTCAATGCCATAATAATAATCAATAAAGGCCGATGAATAATAGTTTGCTCCTAGATTTAGCCAAACATCCCAGTTTCTTAGTTCGAAGTTGCGAGTTGTATCCAAATGAAATAACCAGCCATCACTTTCTCCGAACACATCAAAAACTAGCTCTGTGACCGTTTGAAATTCTCCGTGATTGAAGTAGTAAGCAAACCCAAGAGATAGATCGTGCTCTCTTTTTTTGATACCGGCAAGCTCAGGGACTTGCTCTTCATTTTCATAATAGCCATTTTCATTAAATGGCTGTTGGTAGCTGCCTAAAATAGCATCAATGCCCCAGCCATCCTCGATGACTAATTGGTAACCCAGATCTGAGCCACCATAGAAATCACCTGAGTGTGTGTTCAAATAAAAATTTTTATATTCGATTTTTGCATCAATCAATAAGCCAGGTGAACTAAAATGCGAATTAGCACCTACGAGTTGAGTCATTGTTGAGTCAACCCAAAACGTACCTAAACTGAATTGCCATAGCAATTCGTCTTTTTCAAGATGTTCATCAGCGTGGCTTAAAGTAGAAAAGAAGCAAAAATAACATAGCAATAGTGTCGTTATTTTTTTCATTGTTCTTTTTAGAGCTGTATTTATTGTCATTCTTCCTTGCATGATAACGTAAGTTTATGTTGTCCAACAATGTTAAATTATCTCATTGATAATATTACCCCATTCTCCCAAATTATGAACAGTGCTCAACCAAAGAAAGTTGTAAACAAATGCGATAAAACACAATAATTATTTACGGTTAAAGTAGTCTTTTAAAATGCCATAATAAATTTGTTTCACCTGAATTAAATCCGCTATGGCGATACGCTCATTAACTTGATGTATGGTTGCATTAGCTACACCGCACTCTATGACCTGAGTATGACTATTTGAGAAAAAACGACCATCTGATGTACCTCCGGCAGTAGTCAACTTGGGATATTGGCCACAGGTGCCATAAATAACCCTCTCAACTAACGCTAAGAAACAGTTCTTTTGCCTGTGTCCAGTGTAATACGATTCACACGGCCTTTCCCACTCACATTGAATGTATGTTTGATTTCCAACTAAAGCCTGTTCAATGCGCTCTTTAATTACTTTGCTAGTATAGTTATGACTATAACGAACATTGAAAGTAATCTCGCAATTGTCTGGAATAATATTATCTACGCTATTATTAACCTGTAACCCTGTAACCTGCAGCCCCGTTTTAGAGCCACACTCATCCAATTCCCAAGCTATATTGGTCAGACTATTAATTATGCTACCGCTAATATGTGCTGCGTTAACACTGCTTTCAGGATAAGCAACATGCCCAGCTTTACCTTTTATAAAAATACGACCCGATAGCGCACCTCTACGTCCATTCTTAATGGTGTCTCCAGCAATTTTGTCTGCGGTTGGTTCACCGACCAGGCACGCATCAAGTACAATATTATTATTAGCCAAATATGCGGCTATTTCCTTACTGCCATATTCAGCTTCTCCTTCCTCATCGGAGGTGATTAACCAAAATAAGCTGCCTATTTCAGGTGTCTTTTGATTAAGCATTTTTTTGGTTGCGGATAACATAGCAGCGATGCCGCCCTTCATATCTGCAACTCCTCTTCCATAAATATAGCTATCTAATATCTCACCAGAAAATGGACATACATCCCATCCATCAGGATTGGCAGGCACCACATCGACATGACCAATGAAGCCTAATTTCGGGCCCGGTCCGAAATGTCTTGCGGCAATTAAGTTTTTCACTCCCTTAACTTCCAAAACCTCTATATCAAAACCAAGTTGGCTCAGTTGCTGCGATAGCCAACTTAAAGAACCAGCATCATCGGGGGTGATTGATTTAGCTCTAACCATGGTTTGTAAGAAATCTATGACTTCAAGGTTCATTTCGTTTTCTATAACTGCACTAATCATAACGTTCGTTTACATATAAAAGTTTGAATGTTATTTAAACGTTGCTGTGTTGCATTCGTGTGTCACTTTACTTGCAATTTAAAGTCTTGTAAGCACGTAAAAATTAATTTTTAGGACCCAAAATAATCTAAATCAAAGTTTCAAAAACCTCTCAAATAAAAAGTAACCTAGAACAGTTTTCATTTTCTGGACTGACTTATAGTGGCTTCAAGAAAATTACATACCTTGCAAAGGCATCAGGAGATGGAAATGAAAAAAATTAGCGCAGGTCTAAACTAAACGGTTTTCTTCAATGGAGACTCAAGTACTGCGCTAAAGGCGACATTGAAAACTGATGATCTATAGTTTGATCTCAATAGCTCTTTCGTCATTGCACTTCAAGCTGGACTCAATCATGACGTTGATAAAAATGGGGGGTATATGGAATGCAATAATGGATATCAACACTGACACAACAATATAAGCTAGCGTAGCAAAAGCACTAATTTCAGACGTAGTGCTAGATCTTGTCGTTGCTATGTTAGGTGTTAAGTATAAATTCTAAGCAAAAAAATAAGTTACTTTCTCAATCATTACGGCCACCATCAGTGGCCTTTTTTATTGTTGTTTTTCTTCGCCTCTAACATCGCTTTCCAATGTTCTATTTCTTCTGATAGTACAGGAGCTGTACCCGAGTAATTTGCAGCTGCAAGCATATCTTCGATGGAGACAATACCTTGCTTGCTTTTAAACACCCCTCTTACATAAGCTATCGCGTGTAGGCCTCTTGGCGTTGTAAATTTTTGCTCTATATAAAAGTATTTATGGTCCCATCCAACTAATTGTGTACTCACTTTAAAAGATTCAAGCGGTTTAATATCTCGGATATAAGTAATGGCCGTTGCATTAACAATTGGAAACCAACGACGCTTCATCACTACTTTAAAGAGGCCAATCTCTTCTGTCATCCAAGTCCGAGCTAAATCCATAAAAGCGAGATACCGCGAATTAGTCAAGTGCATGTTGATATCACAGTCACTTGGCATTACTTTAAAATTTATATCACTAACCTCCTTTAACCCCTTGTATTTATTGTTTCTTTTGATTTTAAAAAGTAGAAGTATCAGCCTAAAGTACAGGTTCATTCATGGTCCAACCAGTGAGTAAAAAGTAAAGTTTAACATATGCTTAGTTACTAACAATAAATTGTTGCTAAGCCGTATTTGCTCCACTAGGCTTAGAATATAATTCTTTTGCCGAGAAACTTAATATGAAATTGTATTCAATTTTGTTGATAAGCTTACTCTTATCTGCCTATACATTTGCGAACTTTGATTTTGAGGGAAAAGGCAAAGTCACTTATCCGACTGGTATAATTAAAGCTTTTTCATTTGGTTTTGCTTGGGATGAGCAAAAGCAAGAATTCAGAATAGGTAACAAAACTTATAACATGTCTGACTTGCCTGAGTCATATTCTATTGCGCTTACCCTCAGCAAAGACAACCAAAAGGTATGGGCTCAGGAATTCAATCCTGGATTTATTGACAGTTTTGAATGGCAAATTGGTGAACAAAAAATTTCTTTAAAGAAGAAAGAATTTAAAGTTCCGGTAAAGGGCAACTATGTATTATCTCTCAATAAGATTGATTATTTTTTGGTTAAAAATAACATTAGTATTAAAATCATGTTTAATGAAGAAGGAATTGATAACATCAAAATAGATGGTGTGACAAAAGATATGGGCGCTAAAGAGTAGTCCCATATCTAGGTAGCCACTTAATCAGAATGGAGCTAAACCTTTACGGTCTTTCTATTGATACCATATTCTCTAAGTTTATTTGCAACTGCTGTATGGCTCAGCCCCAACCTTTTTGCGAGTTGTCTAGAACTAGGATAAGCAGGATAAAGTTTTCTCAGCAAGGTGGCCTCAAAGCGTTTAACTGCATGCTCTAGAGTGCCTTCAAAATCAGATTCCAAATACCCTAATTCATGTGTGAATGTTGGTAATTGCATATGCTCGACACGAAGTTCTTTGTCATCGAGTAATGAAACCGCGCGGTACACTGCATTTTCAAGTTGCCTAACATTACCAGGCCAAGGATATTGCTCTAAAAAGACTAAGCAATCTGGTGCCAGTGTTGGTGCAGGCTGACCATTTTGCTGTGCATACTTTTGAATAAAATGCTCTGTGAGTGGGCCGATATCTGCTTTTCTATCTCGAAGAGGTGCAATATCCAAAGTCAGTACATTAACACGGTAGTACAAGTCCTCTCTGAAAGAGCCTTCTTGAACCATTGCAGGGAGATCTTTTTGTGTCGCCGCTATGATCCTGACATTTACTTTTACCTCATTCTCATCACCTACTTTCCTGAATGTGCCATCCTGCAAGAAGCGAAGTAGTTTTGTCTGTAACTGCGTCGACATTTCGCCCACTTCATCTAGAAAAACAGTCCCCCCATCGGCTTGCTCTAATACGCCTCGTTTTGGTGCTGTATTCTCTTCAAAGCCCGCGTACCCAAATAACTCTGATTCTGCGACATCATCAGGTAAAGAAGCACATGACAAAGCAATGAAGGGTTTGATTGAACGATTTGATGCATAGTGACATGCTCTAGCAAGAAGCTCTTTACCTGTGCCTGTCTCACCTGTAATCAGTATTGGCGCATCGAGTTGAGACATCTTGCGCGCTTCTCGCACAACACGGCGCATCGCTGTGCTATTACTGTGAATAGTTGCAAAACTTTCTTGCCCATAGCGTCTGAAGGCACTGACTTGTTGGCCTAAGCGGCTCTGAGATTTTATATTAATTACGGCGCCGGCAAGGATATCACCATCCGGTTTTTGTGGCACCGTGATCGGTAAGATGTCAGCAATATAATCCTCACCACCCACTTCAACACGTGTGGTTTGACCTAATACTTCTTTGCCTTCTAACCAACGCGTAAAATTGAACCCTTTTAGGAGGTTATTAATATTTTCGCCAAGCACATCATCAAGACTCAAACTTAGATCTTTGCAGGCCGCATCATTACAATGACGAACCCACCCTTTTGCATCGATAGATATTACACCGTCTGGTAGCGCACTTAGAAGAGTATTAAGCTCATTATGCTCTCGTTCAGAAGGTAAAAAAGCAGTTGTTCGTACATCTTCTACGCCATCTATCAGACGAATCTCAGGCATAATTTTCTGAAACTGTTCAAATTCAATAGGTGGGAAGCTGACATACATCTTACAATTAACCGAGTCGACCTCAATGCCTTTAAGATCAACTTGATAATTTACCAATATGTTCAAAACTTCTTGTGCTATACCTATACGATCGGCACACAGGATTTCAAGACGCATTTGTTCCTCAAGCAGGGCTATACATGTAACGGCGAAATGATACTCTAAGAATAGTCTTCAGACTAGAAAAATGTAAACATTATTGAACGTTTAACTATACTTATTCTGTATGAAAGCTAATTTATTAAATTTTCAAGCACACGTAATAGATAAAAATTTAACAATTGCATAAAGCCAAATAAATATTTTATAATACTAATGACTGATATATGTGAGTTTTAAATGCCATTACCAAGCTGCCAAATAAAAGTATTAAATCATGTTGCAACATATCTGTTACTCATATTTGTATCGGCGTGTTCGGTTGAAGATCCATACGAAACTGGGCCTTCTGAACAACAGCAGGAAGAAATAAATAAACGTGACAAAGTCGTTGAAACGACCATTCCTTATTCTCTTGAAATAATGGGTTCATCTGGCATACCGGTTGGTAACCTTGATATAAAAGTTGCTGGAAAATTATATCAAACAAATGCTCAGGGCATTGTTAGTATAGACACATTAACTCTAGGAAACTACCCCGTTGAGATAACGCATCCCGATTACCACTTTATATTTACAACGATTAATGTCTCTAATACCAATGACAGGCAAGGTATTATTCTATCTAAAAAAACAGATAATGAAATCAGTTTGGCTTTTGCCGGTGACACTATGTTTGGTCGTCGCTTTATGGACCCAAATATCACGACGATGAATAACTCTGTGCCAGACCTGTCAGATGCATTAATCAATAAATCAAACGCAGCAACCGCTGCAGTTGAAATTACCAAATATGTAAAACCATTATTTTTAAATCTAGATTTTGCTTCTGTGAATTTAGAAACACCTGTGCTAAACCAACCTGTAAGTGTTCACCCTACGAAAGAATTTTCTTTTTTCTCTCTCCCAGAAACGTTGGAAGGTTTAAAATCAATTGGCATCGACTATGTTGCGCTAGGTAACAACCATATTTACGATTATCAATTAGATGGGCTAAATGACTCTCTCAAGTTTGTATCTGAGGCTGGACTGCTTCACAGTGGCGCAGGTCTAAATGAAACTGCAGCGTATACTCCAGTATTCAAAAACGTTAAAGGAACAACTCTTAGTCTATTGTCTGCCACCTCAATTCGCGGTAGCGATCATGCGGTGACTTATGTTGCTGATTCAGAAAAAGGCGGTGCTGCTGATTTATCTGACTCAACAGCCTTATCTGAAGCTCTTCAAATCGGTACTGAAAATAGTGATTTCACAGTCGTACAGTTACATGGTGGCGATGAGTATTCTTATGCTCAAACAGACTATATTGATAGTCGCTATAAACTAATTTCTAAGCTCGAAGAAAGACCAGACCTAATGGTTACCCATCATCCTCATGTTGCGCAAGGCTTTGACGTGTATAATGGCGTACCAACTTTATTAGGACTTGGTAATTTTGTTTTTGACCAAAACCGATTAGAAACCGTTTTAGGCCTTGCTGTAGAAGTCCGAGTTAACAAGAACACAACTCCAAAAGTTACCTCCGCAAGAGCCTACCCCGTCTACATCGAGGAGTATAAACCTCGTCTTATTTCTGGTGATTTAAGTAACTATTTGATCAAAAGGGTTGCTGAATTCTCAAATAATGTTTCAGTGATCCCCAAGCAAGGGTATGCTGAAGTTTTATTCTCTCGACAAATACCTGCGACGCAGTTAAAGCAAGAAGTTATTGAGCTAAAACCAGGTAAACACGTTATAGATTTACGACTGCTGGCACCTAGTCATAGCTTTTTAAGTCAAATAACAACCGACGTTGAGGTCACTTCGATGACCCTTGGCAGAGATTTATTAGTATTTGGTGATTTCGAAGATTGGGATAACGATGACACACAGTTTGAAATAAATCACTGGGATCATTCTGATGAAGACACAGTACCGTGCCTGACTGGTGCATACCGAGGCAATCAAGGATTATGTCTAACAAGAGATCAATTTGACAACTTTTCTCTTCGGGTACCTTTCAAACAAACGGTACGGGCTTTTCCGCTCACTCCTGCAGATGACGTTAGTAAAGTTTTTCACAAGCATACGCTCTACGGATATGCTAAGGGCATCAATGCCGGTAAATTAGAATTAGATTTAAGTATCTTAACTTCTGAAGATTCTTTTGTTTTCTCAGAGCAAACTTTACCTGTATTAGATGGCGGGGAGTTTGATTGGCAACCATTTAACATCGACTTTGAGCTGCCAGACGACAGCAATGTACTAGGCCCCGAAAGTTTACCGCCTAGAGGGATCCGTTTCGCGTTTATTCATTTACCTCCCCAAAATGGCAATGCTGAACTACAATTAGATGATATTGCTCTAATTTCTTGGCAGGATTCTATTAAATTAACCGATCGAACGTGGCGTACTACCAATATACATGGAAAATCATTTTTAAAAGTATCAACTGACAACACTGTTCGATTAAGTTTAACCTTCAGTGAATTCTGATTGACCTATTAGGAACGCTTTGTGTCGGTAAAACAACAATTTTTCTTTGTAAAAAGACATAAAACATTTTGGCTGATCATTAGTCTGATTGCGCTTGTTTTGTTGGCTGAGCTGACCGGTGCGCTTCAGAGCTTAAACGCACCAGTCTTTAAATACTTTAGCCAAATTCAATCAGAAAAACACAGTAATGTTGTTGTCATTGAAGCTGATGCACTTATGTTTGAACATGACCAACTTGTCTATTCCTTACTAGCTCACAATCCAAAAGCGATTATTGTTATTTCAGATTCAAAATTGACACATATACAGGATCAAAGGGTCTTTTACCCCCGTCCAGAAAATAACTTGTGCTTAGAAGGCCTAAAAGCATGGCTTGGTTACACGATCCAAGTCAATCATCAGACTACTGAGCAATGTACCAGTCTCTGGGCTGAATTATTTCCAGAATATCGCCTAGATCACTCGCCATTACTAAGCTTTGCATTAGATTTACATGCGCTGCCAAAATTTGATAGCAAACGAGTACAGAGTGATGACTTATTAGCTGGGCAAATCACCGATAAATTGATCTTAATCTCACAAACGAACCACAGTTTTGGATTGCCAATTCGCGCACCCAAACTCTCAGGTGAAGTGAACTCAATATACCTTCATGCTTATGTTGCCCATAACCTCATTGAAGGGTCGTTAATTTCGCTTATCAGTTGGAAACTATCACTGTTTATTCAGTTAGTAAGCGTTATTTTACTGCTCGTTCTTTATCAAAAAATTGCCTTTAATTTAGGTATTGTCGTTGCATCTATCTTTTCAATAACTTGGCTGACGCTCTGTTATTTGGTTGTGACGAATATGCATATTTTTTTACCTGCTGCAGAGGGCGTGATATTAAACTTTATCACCCTATTTTGGGTGTTTTTATCTGCAAAATGGGTTGAAGAGGACGACCTGAAAAGGCTGATGAATAAAATTAGACAAAAAATGTCTGGTCGTTATCTACCCAAATCGTTCACAGACCAAAGCACACCTTGGGATTCCATTATTCAACTAATTAATCAGCAATTAGCTTTGGACAAAAGTATTCTTCTAGCTCGCCAAGAAGGTGATCATCGTTTGTATGAAATTAGAGCCATTAATTGCCATCTTTCAGATATTCATGAGATGCGCAGAGATTATGAACGTGCGCCCTACTCAGATGCAATCAAAGCATTTGGTACAGTCAAAATCACGCGCCCTTTCTTTAAAGTACTTGAAGAAAACGAATCTCAATACATGGTTCCTCTTATGTATGCTGGTGATATTCGAGGGTTCTGGGCGATGACCATTACACCAGATGAACAATTTAATGAAGCTGCATTTATTAAAAATGTAAATCGATTTGCCAATCAGGTAGGAGAACTATTATTCCATTATCGTGTATTCGAAACGCAAGGCAAAGCCGAAAGCAATTCGATTACTCGCTTACTTACCTTGAATTTGGCCAAACCATTAAGTCAGCAAATAAAGCTCTCTATCAACGAAATGGAGCAAAAGCTAACAACCTTAGAGCATGTGTTTAACCAGATCCGTTCCGCATCGGTGCTATTCAATTTATTCGGTCAAGTAGTGCAAACTAACCATGCGCTTGAACAACTAGCTAAGCAGCATCACCTACCTATTTTCGAGATGACAGCGCTCGATTTACTATGTCAGGTCAGCGCATTAGATCATGAGAGCGCAAAAGGGAAACTGCGCTATTTAACTTTGCACAAAGGCGAAATCTATCTCCCCGTCAAATTTGCCGAACAGCAATATGTTCTAAACGTTAGAACCATTGAATCATCGGATGAAAAAAGTACTGCGGGAGAGCCGTTTGAAGTGGGAGGTATTTTATTTGAGTTCATCAACCTCTCTGAGCTAACGAGCCAAATACACAAATTCGAAGATAAAATGAGGTTGGTATCTGAAAACAGCGTGAAGCAGAATAATGCCGAGTCTGAGGCATCTAATTAATGGATTGGATGCTTAGTATTTTCCCAACTGGTAGCGGCTTAGGTCAATCAGTTATTACCACAGTATGGGTTGGCATAGCTGTTGTCTGCTTCTTAAATCTTCGTTTCGGTTTTCCTTTAACGGGGCTAGTTGTACCAGGTTATCTTGTTCCATTGCTTATTGTGAGCCCGACTTCTGCAGCCGTTATCTTAATTGAATCTTTCGTCGTGTACTTCGTCATGCTAGTCAGTGCCAAGACCGTGATGGAGCGTTTCGGTTATGCCGAGATGTTTGGTCGAGATAGGTTTTTTGCCATTATCTTGATCAGTATCTTAGTGCGCGTGGTTATGGACACACTATTATGGCCTAGTGTCGCCAACTTACTAGGCAGTTGGGATATCACTTTTGATTACTCAACACAACTATATAGCTTGGGATTAGTTATCATAGCCCTCACAGCAAACGTTATGTGGAACGGCGGTTTTCGATATGGAACTAAAGTCACACTGATACAGCTTGTTTTCACTTATGTATTAGTAAGATATTTATTAATGCCGATGACCAATTTCAGCATTGCTAATCTAGCCATTATGTATGAAGACGTAGCAGCCTCGATAATTGCAGCCCCAAAGGCCTATATTATTCTGGTAATTACCGCATTTATCGCCTCTCGTGCCAACTTAAAATATGGCTGGGAGTTCAACGGTATCATGCTACCAGCGTTACTAGCATTGCAACTGATGCAGCCGAGTAAGCTGCTTACCTCCTTTATTGAAACCGCCGTGATTTTGATTATCGGGACTTTACTTCTTCAGTATACACGTCTGAAAAACGCCAATTTCGAAGGCGCCCGTTTACTGCTCTTTTTCTTTAATATTGGCTTTGTCTATAAGCTTGCACTTAACTATTTTATTGTCAATTATTACCCAGCGCTGAAAGTGACTGATACATTTGCTTTCGGGTATATGCTATCCACACTATTGGCTTTAAAAATCTATCAAAAAAATGCCCTTGGCTTGATCATCAGAGCAACTTTTCAAACTTCTGTGGTCGGTGGATTTATCGCGATCTTCATTGGCTTTGTGATCATGTTTGTTCCCTCTTTATTTATTGGCAACCAAATAAAATCCATGCAAAGTTATGCTGAAATACAAGACCTCAGCCAACAATTGAGCGAATACAAAAGTTACCTGTATACCGACCAAAAAAACAAAGTAGAAATCAGCCAGTATCAGCAGACCCAAAACTTGCAAACTTTTAGAGCTGCTATCAGCATTTTAAACCGCGATAGACGCAACCTAGACAACATAAATAAAGCAACAAAATTTTTGCTAAAGTTAGATTTCACACTACGTCTGGATGGAGACTATATTTATATTCAAGACGCTAGGAAATATGCTATTCGAGGGTTATTTGTATTATCCAAGCAAACCAATACTGGTTTATTACTATCTGTTCCTCATCCTTCGACAGAGCGTTTAGCAACAGACTCCTCAGCACTGCTTATGGCACTGTTAAACGCAGATGCACTGGCTTTAGGTACTCAAGCAACACCTGCTTTTAGTGCTGATAATGCAAGCCAACAGAGTAATTATTATTGGGCCTTTATTAGTGCGCTTGAAAGCGAAGACATCATGCAATTACGCTCTGTTAACCCACGTACTCATGCCCAGCTTGAAACCGGCCCGTTTGGTGCAACAGGGCAATTTTGGATCTTCAATCGTATTCCAGAAGCTGTAAACCAGTCTCTTCTCACAGATGTATTAGGATTTACGCAAAGTAACTTTGGCTTATTAAACAATCAAAGCCTGCCAAACCCAAACTTTGAGGGCAGATTGATTGAAACCTTTATAGATACTTCTGCATACACCTCTCTGTTATCTAAAGTCGCTTTAAGTGACCGACTATATCAATCTCCAATTGCGCAAATAGAAACCAGTTTGGAAGAAGAAATAAACGCTTTTATACCAAAGATAACAGCCAAAGGAAGCCAACTATTTCAAAGTTTATCTGATAATGAAGCGGCACTTTGGGAGTATGAGATCCTTCGTCCGTTATACAATTTATCTGATAAGCTAGCAGGGCAAGAAATATCGACAGATGTGCTTAATCAACTAAATAAAATAAATAATATTGCACGAATGGTCGGGTACCAATTAGATTTACTCAACACTGAAAATGGTCGATATATCAAGATTTCGCCTTTAGATGGCTTACAATATTACCAATTAGGTCAAGGTCTCTACTTTATACATTTAGACCCAGCTAATGCACTCAATATCCAGGTACCCCGCCCGTTGTATGAAAGTAATACCATACAGTTTGCAAGTCAGTTATATCAAAGAAGTAACGCAAAGCTCTTATTAATCGCAGGGGCACATCCTTTTGCCAGCGAAGAAGCCAATGTTATGGCCGCTGCTAATGTAAAAACCTTATTTAACATTGTGCATCAAAGTGCATTACGTCACTACCAGCAATCCGGTGTTTTAAACCTGCAAATACGAAGCCACAGTGCACCGTCACACATTCGTCCAAGTGCTTTAGCTTTTCAGTATACAGAACCTCATCCTAGCCATAAATTCGGTCTGAGTAAGGTGAGGGAGTCGCTCAAAGAACTAGGTGTTGAACATCAGATTGTTTTAGGTCAGGCAGCCACAAGAGGGCTCGAATTAGGTACTTCCCCTCAGACAGGTTATCAGATATTTTCACCTGTGAGTGAGCTCGCCACACTATGGCTAGCTTCTGATTTTAAACAACACTTTTCAATATCGAACGAAGCATTATTGCAACGACTACTAGCGGTATCGCAGTACCCTATTATAAAGCAAACTAATATTGCAGCCCTTTCTCCCAGTGATTGGCAAGCAGTTGAGGCGTCTCAATTAAAAGCCTTTAAGGATATTACAGAGCATTATGCGCTATCCCAGCATTTGCCTTTTATTAAATCTTTATGTGAGCGACAGGATGATTGTACCCTTCAGGCAACACAACTTTCTATGCCAAATGAACTCGCGTTACTAATCAAGCAAAATAATAAAATTGTGCTTATCTATTTGCCAAAGAGAAATAAAGTCGTCGATTTACAAAGATTTACTCAAATGATGGCAGGGAGGCTTAATGTATTTAATTAAGCATCTGTTGACTCTACTTTTTAGGCTAAGTTTTATTTTATTTCTGCTTTGGCTCATGGTTCGTGGTTATTTTTGGATAGTGTCTGCAGAGCCTGTCGCTCTGCGCTCCGAAGATGAAACACGCTCAACTGTGAATTGGTTACAACAAGATAGAGCGCTTACATTTAACTTTTCAGCCAATAGAACTTATTCAATTCGTGTGTTGTCGAATGCAATTTTTTCTGAACAAGATCAATTTGAAGAACCTGTAAACTATGCCATCGAGTACACGCTTTTAGACAGTAAAGCTAACCCTCTCAGTACACATGTTTATCATCATGCTTCAAAGTTGGCTTTGGATAATGAACAAAAGCAAGTAAAACAAATTATTGAAAATCGTGATACCTTAGCCGTCTCTTCAGGACAGTCTTTTTTTATAAGCAATGAGCAACTAACTAACGCATCTGCAATCGCATTAAGATTGATCCCTGAAAATAATCAGCTAAGAGGGGTTGTTATTCGTTTACACGCAAAAACCCCAGTAAGCCTTAACGACATCAACAGAGCTTGGATAAGGCAATCTACCGATTGGCGTGAACGTATGACTAATTATCACACGATAGGAAACAACGCATTATCAAACCAAGAAATGTTAAATGCCGTCACATTTGAATGGCAAAAATTAGCACCTCAGGGGATCCCTGGCATCGACTTTACTAGCGACACCTTATACGAGACACTGCCCTACTACGTGTTAAGCTATGATTTTAGTGCTCAGCAATTAAACCTAGATAGCTTCTATACCGATAGCCAACTAAACGCCTCATTCAGAAACTACCAAACTCAAGATTTATTTGTCTTTAAAGAGCAAAACGATGCAACCCTATTTGTAACTTGGTATGACATTAAACAACTTAAGGCTCCTATTCAGTTGAGTTTAACCGCCACTGACACACCTAATACTTATCGTATTTCAAGTGTTGAGCCGGGCCTTATTGTGGTTGAATCTGCCAGGCCTATGCTAACTAGATGGTTTGCAGAAAATGATACACAATTTAATACTTTGCATAGCTACTTTTATAACATTAACGAACAGTTTAGCGCTGTATATCAAGTTGCTAAGGGCAGTGATATCAACTTTGAGTTCAGAGGACCCAAAGGAACGCCCGTTGATATTACACTCTATGATAACGATATTGAGATAGAACAATACCGTGTATTTCTTCAAGGCGAAAAAAGTAATTTTGACAGGACCATAACCGAAGCAACTATTCGACAGCCTGTTTTCAGATCTGAGCAATATTATACTCGCCTGCCTAACGAAGTCGATCGCATCAAAGTTTCATCACCATGGACTGTGCTCGCGAAATTACAGTCCAGACAATCGTCTTTCCATTATCAAACCATGCTATGTGAACAAATCTGTAAACCTGAGCTAGATGACTTTGCGGCCATAGGTGCTTGGTTTTCGCAAAAAGCGCAGAATGATTTTACTTTTACTGAACAAAAACGCATTACCAATGTGCGTTTGTTTGAAATGCCGCCCTCATTACCTAGTGATGATGACATGACAACCACCTATATGAATCGAGACTTGATTCAAGCTTTACCCTTATCTAATACATTTTTGACCAACAGCCCCGACAAGTATTTTGTCGACTTGTTTCCTAAGGCAGAACCAACAGAGCATCAATTCAGTCAAGTTGTTTCTATAGAACAGCTTCTAAAGGCAAAAAGAAACAACCAATTAAGGGATAAGCGTCTTATTGAAATTAATAAAACAGCCCCGTTTTACAAAGAACGCGCACTCACACATTTTACTGAGGCTCAACTGCTCTCTTTTAGAGGCCCTGAGGATACTTTATTTGTTAACGAAGGCAGTGAACGACCTTGGCAAAAACAACGTAGCTACTTTTTAAAAGCGGGCCAACCTTTAATTTTAAACTATACAAATAAACCAGCGTCGGTTGTTATTAAAGTACTTAAAACCAAGACTTTCAAAGATTTCGTGGTACTAAACACCCGTATTAGCGGTCAATTCAAAGCAGGATTAAGTCCGGAATACACAATTAAAAGCAAACGGTTTGCGCTGATGCAAACAAAATTAACTAATGCCTTTGCGCTGCATCCTGCAATTGAACAGGTGCTTCCATATAACAGTCTCTCGCTAGCGATAAACGATGACTTACAGACACTAAAAAGCATCACCATAACTGCCGAACAAGATGTTTGGATCAGTGTGCTTGATGAGTTATTCCAAGCCCCCTCTGAAGCGCAATGGAGGCAATATGAAAATGATTAAACTAATTTTTGCCATCATAATGAGTGGTAGTGTGACCGTCGCTTTTGCAGAGCCTGAATCACACCTAGAAAAACTAACGAAAGATTTGTCGAACTGGTTTCAGTCTTCAAGTAAGACCAGCTTAGCTTCTTGGCAATATGCATTAAAAAATAATAAGCATCATTTAAAAACTACTTCAAAAGCAAATGGAGGCGGAGCACTCATTTATCGATTGAATGCCAAAGCATGTATTATTTCTATTCCACATCGTTACTTTGATACACATACCTATACAATAGGTGATCAAGTATTTAACACACACTGCCAACTGATGTTAGCAAATACACATCACAGACACAGTGAAAGTTTAGATGAGCAGTCAATGGATTATTCAAAACGAAGCGATAATTTACATAATGCTGCAATTTTAGCCTTCCAGTCGCTTCACCCAAGTGCCAAAGTCATACAATTACATGGATTTAATCAAAGCAAGCGTAAAAGCGATAAGGGAAAAAAGGCTGATTTTATTATCAGTCAAGGTAGGAAAGGAAATGCCATTAAGCAGCAATTAACCCTATGTTTGAGTAAAATATCAAGAAATAGTTTTTTTTATCCAGAACTGATACAAGAGCTTGGCGGAACGAAGAACATATTAAATAAACTTAACTTAACACCATTTTCGTTTATTCACATAGAGATAAGTAAGCCTATGCGAGAGCGCCTGTTAAAAGAACAACACACAATGAGCCAATTTTCTGAATGTATAAACCAAGTTATCTAATTTTAATCGGTATTTTATTTACTTTTAAGTTGTTTGCATCACCTGCACCGCTGCAAACTGCACCTATGTGGGTAGATTCCGATTTATCACTTGGTCAGCCAAAAAGTCTCGTTAGTATTGATAAAAGTCAATCGAAAAGCTTGTATTTGCCTGCCGCTCGCTGGCTAAATTTGCCAGACGATATATTCAGCAAAACCATGATTTGGGTAGGCCAAGCACAATATGCGATGCGTAAGCTTCACCCGAGTGAACTGATTTGCAAAGCGCATCGTTGCCAATTACCTGCATCGCAATACAACCGAATTGTTCAATTTGAAAATAGCACCCAAGATTGGGTCAATTTAGATATCCAACAAGGTCAGTTTCATTTTCATCGAGATCCTTTTCGACGCGCTTTAAAACTGCCTCTCAAAGCCACAAAGTTAAGCCTTGCTCAAGATCATGAGTTTTACTATTCGTTAGAACCGAATAAGAGCATGCGCTTGTACTTCAATGAGGCTAAGAAACTCAAGCTCTCTGTTCGAAAATGGATGTCAAACCTTAAGCTGGATAATAAGGTCTTTGTTGAAGTGAACGGTCAGCCAATCAGTTTAGTGAATGTACCAAACACTCATGCGCCAGAATATCTAATTAATAAAGTCAGTACCTTAAATACCGATTATTTCGCCGTGCCCAAAGGTAGTTACTTAAAAATCACAGCTCAAGACCAAGCGCTCATCAAAATCGAACAAATGCATCGCGGCATTTACGACCTTGATGCGCCAGACAAACAAACTGAGGCGTTGCTTAACCCTTATTGGACAGCTAACTTAGATGACGCCTTCGTAAAAATTTACTCACAACAAGACTTATCTTCGATTAGTCACTTCTCAATTACTGACGCTTCCGTGCTTGAACAAAGACGTTACCAAGATCTGGTAAGCGCCATTTCGACACGAAGAAATGCGCAAGTAAGTAATCGAGGGTTACCTATAGAAAGTAGCAATAGCAAACAAAGAGTAGTGTCTGGTTTACGTGCTGCAAGCGAGCAACTCTATTCTGTTTCACAAAACAAGGTACTCGTCAGCCATCAACTAAAAGACACACTAAGTTTTGATATCAGCCAGTTCCAGCGGATCAGAGACTCGTTATTTCTCTATGTTCAAGCTGAGCATAGCGGCCACTTAGTCGCTGAATACGATAATCAAAGACACATTATTCAATTTTCACCAAGCCAAGCATTCAGCCGAATTGTGCTTCCAGTAAGCTTACAATCACATTCTTTAAAACTCTTCAGTGCCGATGAACAAGCGATCAATATTGCCGTTGAAGTTGATGACTTATTGACCTTGCCAAACAGCCCATTACTTTACTTAATGCAAGGTAAAATATCGAAAAAAAGCCCAACATTAGCAGCATTACTCGACCAACAAAATAGTCTTCAGGCAAAGGCTTACATTAATAGCCTTCCCCTTCCTATGGACTCTTCTGCCGACAAGAGGCGATATGAAGACGACCATCAATTAATTTCAAAAGTGATGAATTTAGCATTGTCAGAGCCGAGTAAAGCTTTGCTTTTGGTGAAAGATTTAGTAAACAGCAATATTGCCAGCATTGCACTGGATGCTTGGCAAGTACGCATTGACTTATTGGCTAAGCTCGGAAGAGACTCTATAGCCAACGCCTACTTAGAAAGCTTGCTGCGATCAGAACGCCAACTGCTCAGTAATTATGCTGCACATGCGCTCTTTAGCCGCTACTTCGAAACGAAACAAATTTATAAACTGCAAGGTTTATGTGCATACAAATTTGATGTTTTAGCTGGCTGCAATGATTTGATGAGACAATTATTGTTAGCGCAACAAAAAAACCTGCAAGCACTGTGGTCACAACATGATGATCATAATTTTACAGACACAGCTTTACATAGCTGGATGGAAAATCGAATTGCACAATTAACGCCTTTGAAAAAGCTAACGACCACTTCATTTGATATCAAACATTTTGGCGCAGTGAATTTACAGGGTGATATATCAGATTACAGTGCTTATTCTTTACAAAAGGGCTCTCCAATACAGCTTTACGCTAAGCAAGATTTAACATTACAATTAAGAGTCAGAACACCTTATGTTCATCATGGTACACAGCAACAACACTGGCTGCATTTAGACACACACTCATCACAATACATTTTACCTGTATTTTCCGATGTCGCTTCAACAACTCAAGTTCAAGACAATGAGCTTAAACTGTCCGTGGCCAGTGAGGCACTCATCACGCTAAATAAAGGTGAGCAACTCACACTAAGTAGTAAGCAACAGCAGTATTTAAGTTTGCGGGTTTTACCTGAATCACAGTCGTTTAAGGAACATTTAAGATCCGACGCTGTGGCATTTTCTCTTGAGCAGCCATTTGTTAACCTAATCCACCAGCCTGATATCGATATTAAAACCTTACTTACAAATGCATTATATCGATTAAGCCATGAGACTCTAAACAACTATGAGTTCAACTTGCTATTTGCCAAACTTGAATACATAAAACTCTCTGGCAGTTTGAACTCACTTAAGAATCGTATTGAGCATTACGGGTCATGGCAACCCATAGAACAGTACTTGAATTATTCTGGCACCCAATTAATTGACATGAATGCCATAACGCGGCGCAGTTTTGCCGAGCAAATAAGCCGTCATACGAGTCAAGACCCACTTCTAGACGGACTATTAATTCGTCCAAATCACACTTTGAACCTAGATCTATCAGAATTCGTAGGCTACAGAGTTAAACTCATTTTTGATTTTTCCGCGGCAGAGTTAGTAAAGACTAACTATGCCAATATTCTTGTCTCTACAAGCAAAAACAATATGCTTTGGAGCATAGAGAGTAATGAAAATAGTGAGTTAGCATTGACAGATATCGAGCTTGCAAGTGGTCAAATTGCACTGCGCTGGATGAATCCGTTCATTTCTCAACTGGTCAGTGTGAAAATTCAAACCTATCAACAAGGGCGTTGGCAAGATGCCAACTTAGATACACGACAACTATTTTATTTTTCAGAACCTAATCAGCAAATAAGTGCAAAACTGAACTCAGATAGTTTAATAAAGGTTGAGCGCCTCACAGACCAAGTAAGAGAAGAGCAGGTCGGGTTTTATCCGGCGGGAAAAATCAATGTTCAAGCCGATGCTTCGCATTTAGCGCGAATCTTTAAATGGCAACTTGACCCTAATCGTTCTAAAACCAGTTTTGCGCCGACAATTGAGCCCTTAATCGTTGAAAAACCAATTTATTTTCATGAACCATCGAAAAAGCCATTTTATGACGATATTTTATCTACTGATGAAAACCTCACCCATGTTGAAGGACTTCTTAGATACAACCGAGCAGGCATCTTCGAAAATGAACAAAGCCCATCAGCTCGCCACTATACAGATTTTGGACTAAGGCTTAGAAATAAAAATAAGCAACATTGGTACTTGCTAGAATCGTTGTTCACACTCGATAATCAAAACTACGAAACGTTTTCTATCAATGCTCAACACAACTGGCTTGCTGAAGAAAGTCATTGGTTTAGTGAATCGAGAATTAACAATCGTTGGCAAAATGATACACAGATAAGTGAAAGTCACTTGAGCTCTAACATCAGCTTTAAAATTGGTGAAACTTGGCGTGATGATAATATTCACCGCCACCAATGGTGGTGGCAACCATTTTATTACTACACTAGCATTACTGCCGATGAGTATATTGATGATAGACAGATGAGCCCGTCAATGTTCAGTTTTTATCGAGAAGACCATATGCATGGTTGGCGTTTGGCTTATCAATACCGCTACCAACCTTGGGTAGATAACCAACTATCTGCTAGCTTTTCTTCAACATCAAATGAAGATTGGACGTCTTTTGACAGTCTCGGTTTTGATATCGAATTACAGCAATTTTACCAAGGGCATATTTTCACCCTCGCAGGTGCATCGCAATATAAGTTTGCCGATCAACATAGGCCTAACAACACATGGCAATATTTAACCCAAGTAAGTTGGCAAACCCTATTTGACTTTTCTGACAATACAGCTGGATGGATTAAACTAAGCTGGACACAGGATTGGTTTAGAAAAGACCACTCACTACGCCTAGAAATTAACTTAGGTAACTTGCAAAATACTGGGTTTGGGCCATTTGCTCATGATGAAGTCCTCTTTGAATCGCTCCAATTGACGCACTTTTTAGAACAAGACATTTATGACTAATAATGAACTAAGACAGCAACTTGAGTTAATTTTATTCGCCAATATCGAAGCGTTCTGGCTCAAGCTCTATCGTCATAAATATCAGAATCTGATTAATGAGCTTTTACAATGGCCGTTGATTAGAAATATTCCAGAGAACGAATCGTTACAAGCTTGGTTACAACTTCAGTCCATTGCCTTTTTAAAACACAAAATTGAAAAGCTAAACGCACAAAATCAAAAGCTAGACGCGTCATATCAATTATTTGTGCAACGCTTGGCAAAAGCAGATATTAGTGCAGAAAAAGAGCTTCATATACTGAGTTATGCACGAGAACTGGGTGCCTCTGAAGCGCAGTTAAAAGAGGACAAACAAGCCCTATCACGCTGGTTTGATGATGGTGCAGTGATAGATCGTTATCAACGACAAGTTGCCGATACTGAACAAACTCTTAAATTTTTAATTAGTAAACTTGGCTCTCTGACAAAATCTCATTTACGCGCCAATGAAGTTGAAATTTTAGACAACTGGAAAAAGCTCGATCTTGAACCCTTTTTTATGGAAATGCTGCAAAATAATCACAGTGTTCACATCAAACATAGCCTTATTCGTGCTTTAGTAAATCAGGTTGCGGTCATTCATCAGTGCCATGCCGACCCAGAGCTCAATGAGGAGCTGGCTGCAGAGTTAATTGGATTACTCGAAGAACCTAGCACGCCTTACCAAGCTGTTATTGATATTCTTGAAATTTTATATGTTCAGCGCCCTACTTTTATCAGGGCACATATTTGGGCATTAATACAAGAAACCGTCATCGACTTTCCTGACAAACCTAAAAACAATGACAGTTTGTTTGTGCTTGCTGCACTGCCGCGAATAATTGCCAAACAACCAAAGCTAACTAGTAAAGAAATAGACTTATTAAATAGCCTAAGTGAACACCCTTACCCACGTGTTAGACAGGCTTTGATTGAGCAATTAAATACCATTGACTTGGAACAAACAAAAATATTGCTTGAAAGAAGATTAGAGGAAGAGACCTGTGGCGCTGTGTTATTTACCTTAGTAAAACAATTTACACAATCTCAATATGCCGAAGATGCCTTTATATTTAAACTTTGGCAACAAGTACTTCAAAAACCACTTCCTTTCGAAGTAAAACGGCTTAATATCGAAAATAGTGCCCGTGTGATGCTCAATTTGCAGCTGCAATCTGATAAACCTGAAGAAATTTTTCAGCAATTTATTCATGTTCTTAATACTGCGCTCAAAAAAGAGTCTCATATTGCATTAAAAAGGCATATAACGAGGGCTAGAGAGCAGTTAGTCAGTTTTAGTCAGCAAACTTTACTGGCAAATATTGACGAACAACTTGCACAGACACAAAGCATTATGCTCTCAAAGGGTGTTGATCGTCACACCCTAGGCCGAGCTTTAAGCTTTAAAGCACAAAATGCAGAAGCATTTAGTGGCAGAGTCACGAAGAAGCACTGGCAAATTATACCTGGCTATCGACGAGGTCGACGCTTTTGGCGGTTCTGGCATGAGTTCTTTAGTCCCAGTACAGATAAACGTCAGAGTTTTAACCACACGCAAACAAAAAAACCCTCAGCGGAATTGCATGTTGCCAGTTGTAGCGTCGCTGAAATTAGTGAAACAAACGTCCCTGGTGAGGCGCTGTATAATTTAACTGAACACTCAGCAAGGCCACACTTACCCTTGCTAGATTACCTATTGTCGGTGCTCAGCCAAGATAGAACCAAAGAACCAGCTTTTAGCTACACCCCTGATGGGATTTTAGAAATACACCGTCCTGTGACACTCATCAAACGAATTAAAGCATATTGGTACATCTCAATTCATTTTGAGCAGCTTGATAGCTTAAGAAAAGGCAATGAACTAGAACAAAAGAAATTCATTTCAACTTTAAGAGAACTCGGTTTCAAAATAAAATTTAATGCTTACGGAGATGTACTCGGTGCGTCATTTCCTGTAGAGCAAGGTATTACAAAGCTTTACAGTAAAACTGCATTGACACCTGTGCTACTTAATATCTGGTTTAGCTTTAAAGAGTACTTGTATTCCATTTATCAAAATTCAATTTCACAGTTGGTCTTTTTCGTCATCGGCTTCATAACTTATTTTTGGGGTCGCCACATCCATGTCAGCAAAAAAATAAAGCGAAACCGCAAGGCAATCCCTGTCAGCATAGGTGGTTGGGGAACGCGTGGAAAATCAGGTACTGAGCGATTAAAGGCCGCATTGTTCAGTAGCTTAGATTTACGTGTTATCGCCAAAACCACAGGATGCGAAGCCATGATGATTTATGGTAAGAGCAGCGGAGAGCAGTACGAAGTTCCACTATTCAGACCTTTCGATAAGGCCAGCATCTGGGAGCAAAGTGACGTACTCGATTTTGCCAGAAAAACCAAAGCCGATGTGTTTTTATGGGAATGTATGGGTTTAACCCCAAGATATGTAAGAATTCTTCGCCGCTGGATGAAAGATAACTTTGCCACCATTACTAACGCTTATCCTGATCATGAAGATATTCTGGGTCCAACAGGCATTGATGTTGCCAAAGAAATGTCTGCGTTTATAGGGAGTAACACACAAGTGTTTACTGCTGAACAATCGATGATGCCGATTTTAAGTGATGCCGCGGATGCCAAGCACACAACTTTAATTCAAACTCATTGGGGAGATGGCTATCAAATAACTCCTGACATTCGAGCTTTATATCCCTATGAAGAGCACCCCGATAACATCGCACTTGTGTGCAAAATGGCCCAGTATATAGGTATAGAAAAAGACTATGTATATAAAGAAACCGCTGAGCGCATCGTGCCAGACATTGGTGTTTTACAACATTTTCAGTCAGCCCCTATTGGCGCTATCTCCCAATCTTTTGTAAACAGCATGTCAGCCAATGAGCGGCTTGCGACCATTGAAAATTGGAAACGTTTGGAGCTATTTGATTTAAACGATCAACCCCATATTCAAACCATTGCATTAATAAACAATCGCAATGACCGTATTGCTCGTTCGAAGGTATTTGCACAAATCTTGGCGGAAGATTTACGCTTTGACTACTTAGTCGTAATAGGCACCAACGTGGACGGTTTTAATTCATATTTACAGCATGCCATTGACGAGCGCCTTGAGACTTTACTGGAAAATAATGACATTAACGACCTAAAAGCTTTTTTTAACCAGTTTAATGTACTTTATAGCCCTCAGACTTGGCTTGAGAAAATTAACCACACATTAGACATACCGCTACAGACAACGGATATTACCTCTCTAGAAACTTTGACAGCTGTGTTAAAAGCCAGATTGTTAAACGATGAGGATCATATACAAAAAATTGTCACTCAATACGAAAACTGGCAAATGGCTAATTCGCTTTTAGAAATAGATGATTTAGCTAATCATACAGAGCTATTAAAGGAAACTGTGCAGATCATCGTTTCAAGCAAAATCGTATTAGTAGAAAACGCTTACGTAAAACCTGACCAGCTAACGAGTCATATCGCCAATTTAGCGATGAAAAATCAACATCAACTAATCGTAGGTATGCAAAATATCAAAGGTGCAGGCCTTAACTACGTTTACATGTGGCAGCAATGGCAGAAAATATATCACATTTGTGAAACTCTTAAGTCTTCGACTACCAAACAATCTGAATTTAGAAAGCTACTTTTAAACCTCGCTCAGCAACCTAATTTCAGTGCTATTGAAATTGACTATTTAAAGTTGGCCATAAAAGACATTACACATTCAGAACATGCGCAAAATGAATTTAGCCAAGCGGAGATTAAGTATATTCAAGAAAAAGTCGCCACCGCTAAAACTGGAGGTAATCAAGATGACGAGGAACAACCTAAAAGTAGATTTAGAGGTTTCTTCAATCAAGTTATTGAGTCATTTTTAGATGCTGGCGCTGCAGTTAAACGCAAAAAAATGGCACAACAGGTTTATCAAGATATTGCTGACCAACGTATTACAATAGAAAAAGCGATCTCAGTGCTAGCAACTCTGAACCGAAGTCAAAAGCCAGGGTGGCTCACGTCAAAGAATGATCAACAAGATTTGTAATTATCTTAAACATTAACCCTCAGCTTGATCTTATACAGCACTTGGTTTGTCTTGTCAGACTTCCCCTAACGGCTGGCGCTCGGTATACTCAAGCGTTGCAGTGCATACTTACGCAGGAAAATGCGAATGTACCTGTTTAAAGTTGTATCAATTTCATTAAAGCAATGTACACATTAACAATACATCGCTTTAATGAAATTGCAATTAGACGTTTGGCCACACGTCACTACAAGCACTCAGTGCATAACTATAACTAGGCCACACAACACATTTTGATAATTTAGGAAGAAATATGAGCACATTACCTAAGGCAGGTGAGTTTTTAGGACACCCTAAGGGACTATTCCTGCTATTCGGCACAGAAATGTGGGAACGATTTGGTTACTACGGCATGCGTGCCATCTTAGTTTTATATCTTGTTGCCATGGCGCAAGACGGCGGCTTCGGCTGGAGCAACGCCGATGCACTAAGCCTTTACGGTTCATTTACCATGGCGGTTTACCTGACACCATTATTCGGAGGTTGGTTAGCTGATAATGTTTTAGGTCAGCGAAAAGCAATTATCATCGGTGGTATTTTAATGGCGGCAGGTCACTTTACCATGGGTATTCCTCATGCGATGGTAAGTGGCATTGAAGAAAATGTTTTCTATATTGGTTTAACTTTACTTTGCGTTGGTAACGGTTTATTCAAGCCAAATATCTCTACTATGGTTGGAGACTTATATCAAGAAGGAGATAAACGCCGTGACAGTGCATTCACTATTTTCTACATGGGTATTAACTTAGGTGGTGCATTAGGTCCACTTATCGCCGGTTACGTCGCAGCAGTAATTAACTGGCAGGCTGGTTTCATCGCAGCAGGTGTCGGTATGGTTATCTCAGTTGCGATGCAGATGATTCTAAGTAAAAAATACTTAGGTGACATAGGTGTAGTGCCTGCTGCTAAATTGTCTCAACAACAATCTGACTCAGGTACTAAAGAACCTTTAACTAAAGTTGAAAAAGATCGCATTAAAGTAATCTTCACAATGAGTGTATTCAGTATCATTTTCTGGATGGGCTTCGAGCAAGCTGGCGGTTTAATGAATATTTTTGCCAATGATTACACAGACCGTATGCTGATGGGTTTTGAGATCCCTGCATCTTGGTTCCAATCTCTCAACTCTATCTTCATTATTATATTTGCACCGGTTGTAGCTATGATCTGGCTTAAGCTTGATAACAAAGAGCCAAACTCGCCGGTGAAGTTTGCCATTGGCCTAGTTTTCTTAGCACTTGGCTTTTTCACAATGATGCTAGCTCTTGCAACTGAAGGTGGTGATGGTCAAAACGCACTACAAATCAGCATGATTTGGTTAGTACTTTTCTATTTATTCCATACGCTGGGTGAGCTATGCTTGTCACCAATTGGTCTTTCGATGGTAAGTAAGCTTGCACCACTTCGTCTCGCATCACTGCTTATGGGTATCTGGTTCCTATGTACTGCAGTTGCAAACAAAATTGCTGCATTCGTAGGTGCATTCATTGGTGAAGGTGAAGCAGCGATGGAAAATGCCATGGGCATTTTTATAGGTCTAGGCGCAACAGGTTTAATCTCTGCAGCATTAATGTACTTCCTAAGTGACCGTTTGGTTGACTGGATGCATGGCGCAGAGGGTAACCATGAACCACACACACAAGAGCATTATCTAAGTGAAGAGCTTGAAGTATCAGGTTCAAAGCAATAGTTGCTCCGAATAAAAAAAGCCGCTTTCGCGGCTTTTTTTATACTCCACCACCATCTGTATTAAAATCTTTACAACTACCTGATTCTTTCATAATAAATGAGGCATAATTTGAGCCAAAAAAATTATTGTTCACCAAAATAAAAAACACAATAAAAGCATTTAATTTCAAACATTTAACCACCATCAATTTAATTTTTTAAGAAGTTATTGTCTAGGTTTCTTCTATAACTCAACTTCACTGAGCATTTCACCCCATCTAAAAGTCAAATTTCAGTAAAGTCGTTATCACTGTGTGTTTTTATATTTACAAATACCCTCCTGACAATATCACTGCTCTGCCTTCCCCTTCTGCGATTTTTGATTAATGATTCATTTCAACAACAAATCTAACAAGCAACCCAAATTGTGCTTAATTGCGGAGTATGACAATGAGTGAAGTAAAAAACCCACTAGGTTTGGTTGGTATCGAATTTACTGAATACGCAACCCCAGATGCAGATTACATGGACAAAATCTTTGCTGATTTTGGTTTCTCTAAACTTAAAAAGTTTAAAGGTAAAGATATCGTTCATTACAACCAGAACGAGATCCATTTCTTACTAAACAACGAGCGTGGCGGTTTCTCTGCTGAGTTCGCTAAGTCACATGGTCCTGCGATTTGCTCAATGGGCTGGCGTGTAGAAGACGCTCAAAAAGCGTTTGATATTGCTGTAGAGCGTGGTGCTAAACCTGCAACAGATTCAGTAAACAAAGACCTACCATACCCTGCAATTTACGGTATTGGCGACAGCTTAATTTACTTCATCGACGTATTCGGTGATAAAGGCTCAATTTTTGAAAATGATTTTGAAGACCTAGCTGAGCAAAACATTGTTGAAGATAAAGGTTTCATCCGCATCGACCACCTAACAAACAATGTTTACAAGGGTACAATGGAAACTTGGGCTAACTTCTACAAAGGCGTATTCGGTTTCGAAGAAGTGCGTTACTTCGACATCAAAGGCCAAAAGACGGCACTACTTTCTTACGCGCTTAAGTCGCCTTGTGGTACTTTCTCTATTCCAATCAACGAAGGTAAAGACGACAACAACAACCAAATCGACGAGTACTTAGACGAGTACAATGGTCCAGGTGTTCAGCATCTTGCGTTCTTAACAAATGATCTTGTTGGTTCACTAGACAGACTAGACAAAACCAACATCGCAACGCTAGATATCGTTGACCACTATTACGACACTATTTTCGACCGTGTTCCTTGGGTTGCTGAAGATAAGCAAAAGATCAAAGACCATCAAATCTTAGTAGATAGCCAAAGCGAAAACTGTTATCTGCTACAGATTTTCACTAAGAACCTATTCGGTCCTATCTTCATTGAGATGATCCAACGTGTTGATGACGGCGGTTTCGGTGAAGGTAACTTCCAAGCGCTTTTCGAATCAATCGAGCGTGACCAAGAGCGCCGTGGTGTTATCTAATTTTAGATAAGCTGAATAAATTAAAAGCAGCTGGCGTTATAAACGTAGCTGCTTTTATAGTTTTTAAAGCTAAGTTGTTACTCAAGCTTGATTTACTTTGTTGAATCTCCATATTTAGACTTAGCCTATTAATTCAAAAGGAAAGACCATGTCTTTTATTAATGAAACGCACGATATTAATTTAAAAAGCTGGGTAAGCAGCGCAAACGTTGCGGGTAATGACTTCCCAATACAAAACCTACCATTCGCTTCTTTCCGTCGTAAAGACTCATCTGAAGAGTTTCGCGGTGGTGTTGCTATCGGCGACCAAGTTCTAGATTTAGCTGTAGTTGCGGCTACTGGTATTTTCTCTGATGAAGCACAAGAAGCGGTTGAAGCAGCTAATGCACCAGCACTTAACGAATTTATGGGCATGGGCAAAGCACACTGGTCTGCACTACGTTTAGCACTGTCGGAAGCACTTCGTGAAGGTTCTGAGCATCAAGGTGCACTCGAGTCTGCTTTAGTTGCACAAGATGATGTAGAATATGCACTACCTTGTCACATCGGTGACTACACAGATTTCTACACGTCAATCTACCACGCAACTGCAGTAGGTAGCTTATTCCGCCCTGATAACCCACTTCTACCTAACTACAAATGGGTACCAATTGGTTACCACGGTCGTGCATCTTCTATTGATGTATCTGGTCAAAGCTTCCCACGACCTAAAGGTCAAACTAAAGCCCCTGACGCAGATGTACCATCATTTGGCCCTGCAAAACGCATGGACTATGAATTAGAGCTAGGTATTTACCTTGGTAAAGGCAATGAGCTTGGCGATGCAATTAGCATTGAAGATGCTGAAGATCACGTATTCGGTTTCTGTCTATTTAATGACTGGTCTGCACGTGACTTACAAGCATGGGAATACCAACCATTAGGTCCCTTCCTTGCTAAAAACTTCGCATCTACAGTTTCACCTTGGGTTGTAACAACTGAAGCGCTAGCACCATATCGTACACAGTGGCATCGTGATGAAAATGATCCTCAGCCACTAGACTACCTTGAGTCTTCACACAACCGTGAAGCTGGCGCATTCGACATTCAAATGGATGTATTACTGGAATCTGAAAAAATGCGCTCTGAAGGTGCTACACCGAGCAAGCTTTCTGAATCAAGCTTCAAACATAGCTACTGGACTGTGGCACAAATGGTGACACACCACACAGTAAATGGCTGTAACTTTATTCCTGGTGACATGTTGGGTTCTGGTACACAGTCTGGTCCTGAGCATGAAGAAGCAGGTTCAATGCTTGAATTATCTCGTGGCGGTAAAGAAACCATCACACTTAACAACGGTGAAGAGCGTAAGTTCTTAGAAGATGGTGACAAGGTCATCATGCGCGGTTGGTGTGAAGCAGACGGCTTTAACCGCATTGGTTTTGGTTCAGTTGAAGGCACAGTTTTACCTGCAAGATAAACTGCAAGAACTCAATAAAAAACATCATTTAAATCAAAGACGTGCATAAAGCGCGTCTTTTTTTGTGTTTTTAAGCTGGATTTTTGCATAAATATTGTTAATGTAGTCAGTTGTTAACAGGTTATTAAGAAATATGTTGAACAAGATCAGTCACCTAGCAAAAAGCACATTTAAACCAAAACAATTGTTACTTCGTCAAAATGGTGACGTAAGTATGTTTAACCTAACTAGCACTCTGCAAGTGAGCTTGTTATGCATCGCTGTAAGTGCGGTTTGCTGGGTTAGTGTAAGCTCTTATGGCTATTTACAACAACAAAACCAAATACAAACGTTAGAAAAGCAACGTTTAGCAGCCGAATCAAATTGGCAGCGAGAAAAACAACAATTAGAGCAAAAATTAGCTGAGCAAGCAAAAACACTTAAAGACCTCTCTCAACAACAAAACTTGTTAGAGGGCTTAGTCGAGGCCTTACCAGAAAGTGTCGCTACGCCTGCAACGTCAACAGAGCAAACCATTCAAACAAATGAGTTTAAAGAACAGTCAAAAAACTTAACCGATAAGCAAACGTCATTACTCAACCACATTGACAATAGCATCACTAAAAGAACAAGTGAGTTACACACACATCTCGATGAAATTGGTTTAGACAAGCAATTAGATGTTTCATCAGTCGCGCAAGGTGGCCCTTATCACCAGCTCGACACACAATATATTACTTCTGATTACTTAAGCGTGATAGATAAGCTGGTTGAACTCAACGAGCTTGAGCAAATGATCACTTTGCTACCAGATAGCATGCCGGTAAAACAAGAAAAATTTTATGTATCAAGCCAATTTGGCTATCGCAAAGACCCTATTACAGGCCGCAGAGCCATGCACAAAGGCGTCGATCTCGCTGGCTGGCATAAAACAGACATTCATGCGCCCGCAACTGGCACTGTGACAAAAGCCGGCAAGAATGGCGGCTATGGGAAGTTCGTGGAAATTGAACATGCCAATGGCTTAGTTACGCGTTTTGGTCACCTTCATACCATTAAGGTTAAGAAAGGCCAAAAAGTAGAGAAATCTGATGTGATTGCTTTGATGGGAAGTACTGGTAGAAGTACCAGCACTCATTTACACTATGAGGTCTTACAAAATGGTAAGCATATCAATCCGATAAAACTGGCTAAGGTACTATCTCGTGTTCAATAAATTTAAAAATAACAGCAGCGCAAGTTTACCCGCCTTAATTTCACCCAACACCCATGTCACTGGACAGATAGACTGTGATGGGGAACTACAAGTAGATGGTAAAGTAACAGGTGATTTAAAGGTATCTATACTCATCGTGGGTCAACATGGTGAAGTGAACGGTAATATTACAGCTGAAAAAGTACAAATCAAAGGGACTATTAACGGTAACATTGACGCCCAGTCAGTGCATTTAGAAATAACAGCAAAAGTGCATGGTGATGTCGCCCATGATACTTTGACTATAGATGGTGGTGCGCATTTAGAAGGTAAGCTTACTCATAAGCAAGCTCCCGACAATATCACACCTATCAAAGAGCAGGCTAACGCTCAGTAATATACATAGTGATATCAGCATGAAAGACTTTGTTTTTGTGCTGATCAAATACTTCTACAGGCACAATCAAGTCTTCTTTATTCTGCCACACTCTCGGCAGTTCAACCTTTGCTTCAGCAGTTAAAATACCATCTGCCTTTTTTAAATATTGCACTGTCATTCCCTTTGGGATCCAACGGTGGGTTTTAACAGGGACGGTTGCATCTGTCATGACACCAGCCACTAACTCAGCGAGATTACACTGTGCTATAGCATGAATAGTACCAATATGATTTTGAATCGAGCGGCGTTTCTTTATTACTGCAACACATTTTCCCGCTTCTAAATGCGTAATAATCGGCTTAATAGAGCCAAAGTAAGGGGCCTTAATACACACAGCTTTACTAAACAGCCAGTTACCGAATGGTAACCAACGAACGCTTTTGTAAATACCCACCAATGATGCAGCCATATTTGCTCCAGTTATTGTTATTTTGATTAGCAAACATAACTCATCAGACCAGTTTTCATCAAGTTTAAATTGAATATAACCTGAAGTAAAAAGCCATGAATGAAAATATATTATCGTTTCTCGGTATTAAGTCCTGTCGTTTTCATGTCAGAGCGTTACAATACGCGCCCTTATTTAGGAGAGCGCATGTCTGAACCTCAAGTTAACCCAAAGCTCAGTGTCTTTATTCTTATTTTACTTGTTATTTTCTGTCCACTTGGTATTGATTTGTATTTACCTGCATTTCCTGCCATGCAGTCAGGCTTAGCGGTAAGCAATGCACACATTCAGCAAACCGTTGGCATTTATATGCTCACTGTCGGCTTAGGACAACTTATTGCCGGCCCACTTGCCGATAAATATGGCCGAAGACCCATCTCATTGTGTGGTATCTCATTATTTGCGTTAGGTGGCTTGCTTTCAGCGAACACCAATGATTGGCACGTGGTCATGGCTGCCCGAGCATTGCAAGGGCTTGGCGCATGTGCGACTTTTGTGACTGCTTTTGCCATTGTCAGAGATCTGTTTGGTCATAAAGGCAGTGGTAAGATGATCACTTACCTCAATGGTATAGTGTGCTTTATACCGGCATTGGCGCCTATTTTAGGTGCATGGTTAACGGTACAATTTGGCTGGCAAAGTAATTTTATCTTTTTAGTTATCTTTGCAGTACTTGGTGTTATTTTAATGTTTTTTTTGTGTCCTGAAACGCGTCCTAAAGATACAATTTATTCCGGTCATATATTAGATTTAAGGCGTTTTAGACCTATGCTTGCAAGTAGTGAGTTTATGTTTAATGCATCTATTACTATGGTCGCCATGTCAGCTATGTTGGTGTTTGTCACTACAGCGCCTGAATGGGTTATGACCCAACTAAATAAAGATATTTCTGAGTTTACGATTTGGTTTACTGTGAATGCCATAATCAGCATTGCAGCCAGCTTTATCGCCCCAACATACATTCAAAATGCCCCCAAGCAGAGTCTAATTTTTGGCTTATTACTACTAACGCTTGGTGGCCTTCTTATGATGGCGTTTAGCTATATCGCTGAACCAGCTGCATTTATGTTGCCAATGTATATTGCCTCTATCGGATTTGCATTTACATTAGGATCTGCAGCAGGTAAAGCACTTGGTGGCTTTGCACAACAAGCAGGCACCGCCTCTGCGCTCATTGGTGTGATGCAGATGTCTGGCGCTGCAGTGCTTGCTGTATTAACACAACAATTTTGTTTTAGTGCGCCTTTTCAAGTTGGTATTCACTTAGTCACTTGTCTAATTTATATCGGCCTTCTAAAGTCTTCAAAGACCCATCTTTATTATTCTGCCGATAAAAGCTAATTTAATTATGACTTCAATCTTAAAAGTGTCATATCTATAAGACATACTTAACATATTACAGAAATAGCGCTTGCTGTAGTAATAGTTTCATTTATTTTACTAAGCAGAACAAGGTACTACTTCAGCCTGTTCAAGCACTCAGACTGTAGTATCCTAACCAACCATTTTTTAAGCGGGCTTTGTGCCCGCTTTTGTTTACCTCTGTATATTTTATTCAAACCCGCTTATACTCTGCCCCACTCAATAACAACAATAATATAAGTGCGATGCTCAACCCTGAATCCGTCATTTCTTTTTTAATTGCCAGCGCGGTTATTGCCGTCGCACCAGGTCCTTCAAATGCATTCTTAATGGCACAAACTTTTACCCATGGTCGTAAGGCTGGTATGCAAAGTGCGCTAGGGTTTGCAGCCGGTGGGGTTATTCACACCATTTTTGCTGTAGTAGGACTGTCGGCCATTTTAAAAGCCTCTGAGGCGGCCTATGCGACGGTGCAATACCTAGGCGCAACCTATTTATGTTATTTGGGTTTTGTGACCCTCAAAGATACGTTTAAAAAGCAAATTGATTCTGAAGATAAACCCCATGTGACCACCAAAAAACAAGGCAATGTATTTGTTCAAGCCATGATGACCGAAGTACTTAACCCTAAAGTGGCGTTATTCTTCATTGCTTTTATTCCGCAGTTTGTCGACCCAACACTCTCTTCAACCACTTTGCAACTGGCAATTTTTGGTTTGCTTTATCCTATTTTGGCTTTCCCAATAGATTGTGCCTACATTTACAGTGGAGACAAAATCGCTGGCTATTTTAGGCAGCACCCAAGCGCCCCTATTTGGATCGACCGTTTTTCGGGCTTTATTTTTATCGCTCTTGCGATTAACTTGTTATTCTAAAAATTAAATAAGAGAAATGAGCATGGAAACCAAGGTTCAGAAAATTCCAGCAAATAAGCACATAGCACTGGTTGCTCACGATGGTAAAAAAGACGCCTTAAAAGCCTGGTGTTTAGCCCATAAGAATACCCTTGAGCGTCATACGCTTTCTGCTACAGGCACAACAGGTAATGTTATTGAGCAGGCAACTGGCCTTTGCGTCAATAAACTACTTAGCGGCCCTATGGGTGGCGATCAACAGCTTGGTGCGAAAATAGCCGAGCATCAAATCCATATGCTGGTATTTTTCTGGGACCCACTGGCTTCACAGCCGCACGATCCAGATGTTAAAGCACTGCTACGTTTAGCTGCTGTGTGGAATATTCCAGTAGCATGTAATGAAGCAACCGCCGATATGCTGCTGCATTCATCTTTGATGACTACGGAGTTTAGTCGCGCTTTACCTGATTACGACAAGTATTTGGCAACGCGACTAAACACTTAAACATTTAAAAGTCTTTATCTAAATAGCTTTTCTGCCCATTTAGTTAAACCGGCGGTAACACTACCAAAGTTATCGCCGCTCAACATCTTGATATCACCCAACCGCTGTTTTAGTGCCGCCTTTAATAAGGGTGATTGCGCACTGCCGCCCGTTAGATAAATTACATCAGGTTGTGTTCCTGCATCTTGAATAGCTTGTTCTGCCAAGGTGCAGATCTGTTCTAAACTGTTTTCGAGGGCTTCAGCAAGCTGTACATCAGTGATCAGCTTAGCTAAGTCTTTACCGATAAAACTCATATCACAGTGACTCTGCGAGTCAGCACTTAATGCAATTTTCATTAATTCAGCTTGCCTAACTAAACGATGTGATAGCTTGTTTTCTTGCACTTTAATCAAACGCTGTAATCGTTCTGGCTGCTCTATCTCTCGCAGCAACGCGCTTAGATCACGGTGGTTTTTATCTGAGTAGAAGTCACTTTGTATTTGCAGATCATTGATCTTACATGCCTGCCAAAACAATTGATTAGGCATAGGAAGGCCTGACTTAAATTTATCATCACGGCCCAATAAATCAGTAAGTTCATGAAACGCCAATGCTATGTCTAAATCGTTACCACCAATACGCTTTCCGGTATGCGATAAAAAGTCAGAATTTCTACAAGTGTTGTCTCTAAAGCTTGGCCCCATTTGCACAAACGAGCAGTCAGAAGTCCCCCCACCGATATCAACCACCAGTACTTTTTTGTCAGTCGTGAGGCCTGATTCAAAATCAACACCCGCAGCCAAAGGTTCAAATAAAAACTCCACTTCTTTAAAGCCTGCGCGTTTTGCCGCTGTGGTTAAAATGCTAACCGCTTGTTGGTTGCTTTCTTCACCCCCAATAGCCTGAAAGTTTACTGGACGACCGATGACAGTGTGTGTCAGTTCATACCCCAGTTGTTGCTCTGCACGCTGTTTGATTTGCATGATCATGGTACTGGCAATGTCTTCAAAAAATGCGATTTGTTGTGGCTTTAACCCCACTGCACCGAAGAATGATTTTGGAGATTTAACGAAATAGCCATCTTCTGGAAAGTCGATATATTCTTCTATGGCAGCCTGACCAATTGAAATACCAGTATCACTTAATTCTAGATCCAAATCACGTTTGATAGCTGGAATTGAATTTAAAAGGTTCGACCTAGATTGTCTAAATCCCTCTACATCACTCTGTTGCAGATTATGTGCAACATAATCTGAGATCAATGCGTTATGCTGTGCATATAAGGTCGAAGGTAAATAATGTTTGTTGTTTTCTAATTTAACGAGCGTCACTTGGGTGTTACGCATCACACCCATTGCACAATTAGAACTACCGTAATCAAACCCAACTATCATCTTTAACCTCAGACACAAAAAAGGTCGCGCAGAGTACCATAGATAAAACTGAGTTTAAAATATTTCTCTTACCCTTAAAAACCGCGCAAAACGCGGCTTGTTATATTTTGTTTTATCTTGATAACGATAGGTGATCACAGTGCCTATTTTGGGCGGTTTTGCCCTGAGTGCGTCGGTAAGCCCCGAACCTACTTTAAACTCAACGTCGTCATCTAAATTGCGTACAAGCAAAGCGCCTGTTTTGCCTTGGTATTTACCTTTGCCTTCGCTGTAACCAATTACAACCGCTTCGGCATCTGTGTAGGGCTTATATTTTAATAGTTGTGGTGAACGGCCAGCTAAATGTGTCGCGGTGGCTAAATGTAACATTACCCCCTCTCCACCTCTTACTACCACTTCATCAAAGTAATCATCTAATTGATCTCTACTGGCAAAGCTTTGCTGCTTTACAGCTTGAATATGAGGCTGCTTGATTACAGTGACTAATT